>JAJZZU010000280.1 GCA_021797365.1 Pseudomonadota bacterium
ATCCAGGGTGTTCATGAAGAGTCGCTCCACGTCCCGCCCGCCATAGCGGCCCTCGGGTAGACTGATTGCATGAATGATCACAACCTCCACGACCATGCCGGGCGGCCGGGCATCACAATTGGGCGAGACCGCGCGCCGTACCCCGTCGAGCCACCCCTGCGCATCGATCGTGCCGATCATAAGGTCACCATCCTCATGCCCCGCACCATTGTACTGTCTTGCCTCTTACGCGTTAAATCCACGCCCCGCTCCGCCAGCGCCCGCCCGATCACGGACCGACGCTGCGCGGGGCCGCGTAGACCCCGGCGCGCATCATGTCTTCGAGGACCACAAGAAACGCCTCGCCGGGGCGGCTGAGCGGCCCCTGATAGATTACCGACAGGGACTGCACGATGCGCGGTACGACCGGCCGCGTGCAAAGATCCGGGGGCATGGCCGACAATGCCGACACAAAACCCACGCCGAGCCCACAGCGGACGGCCTCGCGTACCGCCGCGCCGGCACTGAACTCATAACGGATCTCAGGCTCCATGCCGGCCTGGCGAAAGGCCGCCTCGACGCGATCGCGGGTGCCGGAACCAGGCTCCCGCCAGACCACCGACACACCCGCCAACTCGCTCAGCGCCACCGGCTCGTCCTCCGGTCTTTGGGCCAAAGGATGGTCGGCATTCAAAAGTATGCGGATATCGGTCTCGATCAGGGTCTTGCCCTTGAGCCCGGGGACCGATTCCGGCAGGACCGCGTCCTCCACGAATGCCAGGTCGGCGACGTCGATACGCCGGCGCGCCTCTTCGGAATTCCCGGACTGCAGCCGCACGGTAATCATCGGGTAGCACTTCTGAAAGACCGCCATCGCGCGCAACAGCAGAAACTCGGCGTTGGTCTGGCTGGCTACCAGCAACAGACTTCCCTGCATGAGGCCCTGCACGTCGGTCCGTAACGCCTCGGCATCGCTGAGCGCCCCCTCGATCTGAGAGGCGATACGCAGCAAGCGCTTGCCCAAGGCGGTTGGGGTCACGCCCCGCCCGTGGCGTCGATAAAGCGGCTCCCCCAGCCACTCCTGGAGCCGTCGCAGCTGATTGGAGACCGCAGGTTGCGTAAGACCCAGGGTATCGGCAGCGCCATTGATGCTCCCCATGCGCGCCACTACCGTCCAGGTCAAAAGGAGTTGAGGATCGGGCCTTGCCATGACGCACCACTCGGAAATGGCCATAAGGGCCATACGGGGACTGTACACTGCCGCCTGTCACGGGGCTATCTTGACAAGGCCGCCGGCATCGGCCCTCTCCACTTCGCACCTATGCGCGCGGCCGTATAAACCCTCTCAACCCGCCGAACGCGGCGGCCACGGCCTCGCAGCGCCCATCGCCAGCAAGATCTGCCCTCCGTTCTCTTCTGGCCTTTCCCGCCCAGCCGTTTTACGATAGCGCCCCGGCGGACCGCCAGGCCCGCCCAGGGGGGCCGCGGCCCGAATACAACAATGGATAGCGATCCGCACGGCAGGACCGCGCACAACAAGGGCGGCCGAGCCGAGGAGTGGCGTGGAACCGTTTTTTTTAGGGCTTATCGTCGGCATCATCACATCCGCACCCATCGGACCAGTCGGCCTGCTCACCATTCAAAGGACCTTGGCACATGGACGCCTTGCCGGCATGTTGAGCGGCGCGGGGGCCGCCACGGCCGACGCATTCTATGCCGGACTCGCGGACTTGAGCTTGAGCGTGGTCTCCAATTTTCTTGCCAGCGCACGCTTCTGGATTCATCTCGGGGCCGGCATCCTGTGCCTGTGGTTTGGCGGCCGCGCGTTTTTCTTTCGGCCACGACGACGGGCCCCCGCGCACCGCTACGGGAGGGGACCCGGCGTGCTCTGGACGTTCGTATCGTCGCTCCTGCTCACGCTTGCAAACCCCCTCACCATCCTGTTTTTCATCGTGGTATTCACGACCCTGCAGATGGACCACTCGAGCCTACCGCGTCTGCTGTCATTGGTCGCCGGGATATTTTCCGGCTGTCTTTTGTGGTGGATTGCACTCAGTCTCGTGACAGCCCGCCTCCATACACACCTCGAATCGCGCACCCTTATCCTCATAAACCGTGTGTCGGCGATCTTCATTATCATTCTCGGGGTCGTCGCCTTGGGTAGCGCTGGCCACTTTCTGATGAGTCCCCGGATCCCAAAACCCTGATCTTGCGATCGATAAGATGGCGATACGAGACCGTCGTCTAGGGGGCGCAGGCCCGCAGGCGCCGGTGCCGCTGCCCGAAGAATAACGCCAAGGCTTTCCCGAAACGCCAAAATACGCCACAATCGCCCGCAGGGAGACCGCTCGTCCCAGTGCGGGGTCTGTGATAGGCCGGCCGACGAGGCAGGAACCATAACGAACAAAACCATGAACCGTCACCGCCAAGCACCGGCCAGCGCGCGCGCCTCGCGGGCGCCACGCACGCTGCGCGCTGCGCGCATGGACCCAAGTCCGCCCTTGCGGGTCGCGCTCCTCACCGAACAGCTGCGCCTCTTTGGTCGCCGTTACGGCTGGCAGGTGTTGGCCAACCTCGTTGTGGCGACCGCCTGCCTGCTGCTCTTCGCGCGCTCAGTGGGCGCCTGGGACAAGACCCTTTGGTGGACCGGGCTTGCGATCAACGGCATCCTGAGGTTTTTTCCCGTCCGGCTGACGCGCGCCGACTGCGGACTGGACGTCGCCGCGCGCCATCGACGACTCGTGGCCCACCTGCTTATCGACGGCCTTTTGTGGGCGCTGCTGATCCTGGCCGTACCTTATCCCCGCAACAGTATCAATCCCCCGTTTCTGGTGGCCATAGTGACCGGGCTGATCTCAGGCCCGATCCCGTTTCTCAGCGTGCTGCCCGGCGGCTACGAGGCCTTCGCCATCGCCCCGGTACTGGCGCTCGCTTGGCGCGAATACGCGGGCCGAGGCGGCAGTGCCTTTGGTGTCTCCATGGCGCTTGCCGTGGTGGTCCTACAGGCCTTCGCCACCAAGATCGCGCATCTCAACGGCACCGCTGTCCGCGAACGCATTCTGCGCGATTTTCGGCTGCAAGGCCTATTACGGCGATCCCGACGCCGCGAGGCCGCCGTACACGCGCTGCTCGAGGCCTCCCCCGACCTCATCGGCCTGCTCGACGCCGAGGGCCGCTGGCAACTCGCCAACGGCGCCGCCCTGGAGGCCTTCGGGATGGCGCGCGAAGACCTGATCCATGTCGAGCCGCAGCGTCTCCTGGAACAGCTACCCGATACCCCCACCCGCGAGAGCCTGGGTGATTTTATGCGCGCCTCCGAGGGTACGGTGCGCGAGGAGATCCTACTGCGCCGCGCCCACACCACGCCGCGGGTCCTGGATTTATTACGCTGCGCACTACCAGGCGCAGTCGGTGGTGGCTCGCTTTTGATCGCCCGCGATGTCACCGCCCAGAAACGCGAGGCCCTGGCCCGCCAGCTGCGCGATCGCCTTACCGATGCCTCGCTGCGCGGCGAGAGTCCCGATAGGTCCCTGGGTACGGTCCTAGACAGCATCGCCGTATACCTCGATCTCCTCTGGATCGCGATGGCGCGCATCGACAAGGTCGGGACGCCGCTTAGTGTGGCCCAAGGGGGGCGCCTGCATCTCGATGCGCAAAGCGCGCTCACACTCGCGCTCTCGCCGGCCGACCCCCCCTACCGCATCGTCTACCCGCTTGCCCACAATGGGATCCACTACGGGGCCATAGCCTACCGCCCACTCGTTCCCGAAGCCCTGTCGACCGAGGCCAAGGAATGGCTGGCACGTCTGTCGTGGGATGTGGGTTCGGCCTGCGAGCTCGATGCCGCCCAAACCCGGCTGCGTACGCTCGCCCACTACGACGAGCTCACGGGCCTTCCCAACCGCGCCCTTTTTCTGCGCCTGCTGACCGAGACCATGGAACGGGCCGCGCACGTCGATGCCCTGCAAGCCGTGCTGTTTCTGGACCTCGACCGATTCAAGGACATCAACGACCTACTCGGTCATGCCGCCGGCGACCGATTGCTGCTGGAGGTCACCGCGCGCCTGCGCCAGACCGCGCGTGCGGGCGATGTCGTGGCGCGCTTGAGCGGCGACGAGTTTGCGGTCATCTTGCGCGACGCGGCACGCATGTCCGACATCGAAACCGTGATCACACGACTGCTCACG
>JAJZZU010000281.1 GCA_021797365.1 Pseudomonadota bacterium
GCATGATGGGTAATCGCCTCCATCGCTATGATGTCCCCGCTTTTTACGATCTGCACGGGCCTCAGGCTCGCATCGAAGTAGCCCCAATGCACCGTCTCTGGCGTTGCCTCTACTCTATACAGCATCTAGCCTCCCTTGCGTGCCCACATATAAACCCCCGTCGAGGGCCCTCTAGTCCAACGGCTTCCAGGCTATGGCGTCTATTTCCACATCGGCGCCTCCAGCCAATCCCGATATGGCGACGCACGTTCTCGCCGGAAGATTCGCCTGGGCCATCGCAAACTCGCTGTTGTAGGCATTATTGAACTCCTCATAGAGATCCATGCGCGACAGATAGACCCGGCATTGCACAATGTTATGCATGGAAAACCCCGAATAGGCCAGAACGATTTTTATGTTCGCCATGACCGCCAAGGTCTGATTGCCGATGTCGCCTCGCACCCTCTGATTGCTTACGGGATCAATGGGCATTTGCCCCGTTAAAAAGGGGCTCTTCAGCGGAATTCGCGGGTGCCATTCAGGGCTCAGTATCCATCAGGAACCGGTGAAGACGGGCGCAAACGGTATCGTAGGCCCCATGCTCGCGCTCATAGCGTGCATGATTCCACAGCGGGCCGCCGCGCTCGTGAACGTATTTAAGGAGGAGCGCGCGACCGGATAGTCGCCGGTCGCGCTCGTCGAAGTGGGTCCGATGAATAATCTCCCCGCCCAAGATCCAGAGATAACCGGCGGTCTTCTTCACCGTTTTCTTGGTCCGTTGTTCGGCGATCACGGCAAGAAGAAAAGGCGTGAACTCCGCCACGATCCGCGCGCCGACGGGCACGTCAAGGTCTGGGAAGGCCGCCCAGCTTTCCGGCCAGCGGTCGACATTGCCGGCCGTATGGCCGGAATCCTTACAATAGAGCGAGGGCCTCGCCACCGCGCCCGTAGAGGTCTGCGGCGAAGGCGTTTGACGGTGCTGAGAGGAGGTCTCGCGGTTATCCATGGAACTGACCACGTTATTGAATCGCTGTTACCATTGCAAGGGCATCGTGTATGGCAAAATCCGGTTTGCGCAGGCCCGCCCCAATAGCGAGCGCAGACCACGAAAGAGGATGGCGCGCGTTTTCCGAACAACAATCGCGGGGCCGGTTCGCAGAACCGGATCATGGAATGCGCGTCGCCATGTCCCGGCAACTGCGACTGCACCCCGGAACGATCCTGTACCCCTGACCTATCGAGGATCCCAAGAGAGCCTATAGGGGCATCCGGAAGGTTAGCCTGCGACCGCCGCGGCCATCAGGAACACCGATGTTTCCCATGAGGCCCCCGAGACGCAATCCACGGCCGTGCACGTCCCCGGCGAACGAAAGGACGCCGGGCGCGAGCCGGTAGCGGCCGTGCCCGGTCACACGTAGCGGGCCTGTCAGGGTACGAATACGATAAGACAGGACCTGGCTTGCGAGCACGAACCGTGCGGTATAGTTCCCGAGCGGATTCACAGGAGCACTCACGAGCGCCGCCTGGTCCCAGGTCAAGGTGCCGCGGCCCAAGGGATGCGGCCCCCATACAAGCGTGCGGGCGTGAAGCGTAAGATCGCCACCAGGACCAAAGTTTTGCGCGGCCGGGATGAGCACGGCAAGCGTACCGGCGGGCGCGGTAATGGCAAGGTCCGAGAAGGCCTGGACCTTCCGTCCAAAGGCTATGCGCATGTGTCCGTGCACGGCGCCGGTAAGATGCAGATCGTACCCCGCGCGGCCCTCGATGAGGGCGAGCGGCGTAAAGCGAAAACGGACACGGCTCAGAGGATCGGCCCCGGTGTTCGTAGATACGAACAGCGCCAATCGCCCGTCCCAGACCGTGCCATGGATGTCGGCGACGCGCAGAAACGCCGGCAGGCCGCCGATAAGATCCGGCAGGACCACCCGCGCCGGGGCGGTTACCAGCAGAAACACCGCATAGGCCCCGAGCGCCAATAGCCCATAAAGAGCCTTGCGCCTCATCAGTGCGCAGCCAAGATCACTGATCCACTGACAAGCCCAGTCCCGGAAGGCACGAGCTCGACACGCGACACCCCGACGCCACGCGCGCCCAGGTCTGCCAGGAAGCGCACCAAGGCATTGAACGGGACCTTGGCGAATACCGCCTCGGCCTTGTGTGTACCCCGCGGCGACAACTCACCGAGCGTGCCACCGATCGCCGTATCCTGCGCCTGCTGCTCGATAAGGCCCAAAAGCCCCGTGCCTGTAGGCGCACGCCCGACATGCGCGCGCAGCGAACGCACCATGGAGGCCTCCCGGCGCATGACCGCCAGCGCCGCGCGCTGGCGGGGCAACACGTGCTCCCAATGGGCAACGCGCGACGCCAATGGCTGCCAGACGATGGCATAGAACAGCAGCGGTCCTGCCATCAAGGCGCCCAGGAGCATCAGGCGGCGCTCCTTTTCGCTGCGCGCAAGCCATAACAATTGCATACGTGAAACCACCGACGTAACGACCCTCATGGGGAGCTCCTTGTGATCGTGACCAGGGCCTGGACACCACCCTGATGGCTCATGACGTGCGTCACCCGCACCACCAGCCCGGCACGCACGAGATTCTGCTTTAGGGCCGTGAGGGCATCGAAATTGGCAAGACGCACCGCGCAACGGACTTGGCCGTGGCGATACTGAAGGTGCGTGAGATCGCCATGCGCAAGCCCCGCGAGTGCCGGACTCGCGGAGGTCAGCACCGCGAGAAAGCCCTGCGTGGCGCCCCCGGCACGCGCCGCCAGCCGTGCCACCCCCTGACGCATCTGCCGCGCCGGATCAAGCACCGGGACGTTCGGAAAGTTGGCGCTAAAAAGCGATACCATCTGGGCGTGAACGCGCGTCCCCTCGTGCGAGAACTCGACCCAATCGAACACCGTGCGCGCAAACCCCAGCACGAATACCAGAAACAGCGCGATGAGCGCCGGCCGCAACGCGCGTAGCGCCGCAACACCGCTCGCGCCGACCGCACCACCGGTCTCCCCGAGGCGAAAAGGCGGTGTCTCGCCCGCGGCTATAGGTCGTGGATCGGCGATGACAGGGATACCGAGTTCCGTCGCGATCAACGCCCGCAAGGCCTCATCACCCCCGAACAATACGATCGCCTCCGGCGCGGCCTCGGTCTTCCCCGCCTCCTCGAGGGCCTGACGAAGGGCTGCGGGGACCCGCGTCAGGGGGCTTGCGGCGCCAAAGCCACTGTAAGGTCCGGTGCGTACCGCCCATTGCCCGTCGCTGTAATGACAGGACCAGTTGCGCGGGCGCCATGGGAGCGCCAGAGTCACCGGACAAAAGGTCGCGCTGAGCCGCGCCTCGTCGACCGCCGCGCGCCACGCCGCGAGCCGCTCCTTTGCGGTCACCGCCACGAAGATCCCGGCGTCGGTCTCGTGGTGGGAAAACGCCAAAGACTCGGGGTCGGCCAACAATTGTTCCTCGAGGAGATAGGGCAGGGCCTGTCTCAGGCGCCCGCGCCCGCGCCCCGGCCACTGCGCAACCGTAAGCAGGGTCTCAACCGCTGGGGTCCAGACACGGATCGTTGCACGACGCGCAGACTCCGGGAGCGCGCTTAGAGGTCCACGCCCCGCCTCGCCATCCGGACCATGCCACTCGACAACCGGATCCTCGGGGAAGGTCGGTGTCAGAAATACGTTCCACGGTGGCACCCCCGGGGCACGCAGCCATGTCTGTGCCTGTTCGCGCCATTTCCCGATTCGTGAGCCCGAACCGGTGGGATTGCTGATGCCGACGCGCATAAGACCCCTTAGGCGTGCGTATGCGTGATCCGACGATGCTCCCATAATGCCTCCTGCCACAAGATAACGGTCCTCTGGCCGCGCACCGCGCGGTATAAGAGCGCCCGTCGGCGCACGACAAGGCCACCGAAACGGGCGGCCACATGCGCCAGAAAATAATTCGTCTGCACGGCCGTCTGATAGGCCGGCTGTACGCCCTGGGGAAGGGCCTGCTGGAATACCGCGGTGCTGGCAAACGGCGTACGCAATGCCTCATCGCCCAGGATCTGCGCCTGCTTTATGGTGAGACCTGGGCACAAAGCCGCCAGCACCAGGGCTGGCGCCGTGTTCACATTGATCGGCGTCGCCAGCGGCAAGGCCGTGATATAGGGCCGCAACTTGTGCACGATCTTGGCACT
>JAJZZU010000282.1 GCA_021797365.1 Pseudomonadota bacterium
AAAGATGCGCGTGAGGCGCTCGAGGTCTGTCAACTGCGGCGGACTTGAGGGGGCTTAGGAAGACCGCGAAACGGGTCCGCACGGCTTGAATCGTGGCCTGCTTCGCGTGTTGACAGGTGATGGTAAGCGTGGTCTGGCCGCCGCGTGGGGTTTTCGCGGCCACCCCATGGGGTAAGAGCGGGGGGTCGATCGGTAATCCCAAAAACCGCGGTCGACTTCATCCCTGAACGAGACAAAGCCAAGCCCGACCCCGGTTTGGGGCGATTATGACGACCCCGGAGGACTCCCCCGCAGGTGAAGCGAAACGGATTCGGGAGCCCGTGACGGCATCCGGACCGTGGGCGGTACACTACTGTCCGTATCAAGCCCTACATCGCCCAGCAAACACAAAGGCCGGAATGATCGCCCCCTGGGCGACAGCGCCGCTCATTGCCACCCGAATGGCCTCACCACCCCCTGAAACGCTACGCGCTTACAGGCGGAGCCCTGCGGCGCGTTTTGATAGAAAGCTTTAGGGATCATGCGCGCCCCGCGCGGCGTCCTGTGCCTCGGCGCGCTGTCGCAGGGCTTCGTTCATCGCGACGAACGCCGCCTCGGTAGGCCCCATCATCCGCGCCGCGAACAGCCCTGCGAGCAATCCCGAGAATCGCTCGCCGTGAGTAAACCGCGTAAGACCCGAGGGTAACGCTGTGAGTTGAAAATAATGCTCGCCGTCGAAGAGTCCCGGCAGGCCGAGATGCCCAAGCCAGCACAACTTCCGAGGTGACTTCGCGGCCTGCACGCGCGGCCGGAAGGTCATGGGCCGACCTTTGGCAATTTGCATGGAGACTCGCAAAACCTCCCCCATCCTCGCCACACCCTCGATTCTGCGGATGAAGGGATTCCATTCACCGTACGCCGGAAAATCCAGGAGCACCGCCCAGACGCATTCGGGGCGCGCGACGATGTCGATCGCCGTAATTATTTCGCGCCTCACGACCGCCTTGCCCCTGCACCCGTCTCGCCCGTCATCATCCTCGCCCTCAAGACGCATCCGCATCGGCGCTCATAGTGTGTCACATCGGTGTTTGCGTCCCCATATACCTGCCATTTCGCCTACGCATGACGCGACGCACGAAACCCGCGGGGCTACTGGTATACCCAAATCATCCGCCACGCCGCCCTATCGCCGCGAGCCCTACCCGGATTAGAATGCCCGCCATTGCCACGCTGGTCACCGGCAACCATAAGACAACCAACCGCCCATGGATCGAGCCCGGGATCCGCCGCCTTGAACGAGACCCCTGAAAGATGTCTGACGAAGACGCGATAACACTCGGAAGCACCGCCTTCCGGCGCGTGAATATTGCGCTCTTTGGTGCCGGTCTCTCGACCTTCAGTACGCTCTATTGCGTACAGCCCCTCATGCCCGCCTTCTCGCATCACTACGCAGTGAGCCCCGCCGACAGCGCCCTGTCGCTATCGCTCACGACCGGGGTCCTGGCGGTGGCCATGCTCTTTGCCGGCACGCTCGCTGATCGCCTGGGTCGCAAACCCGTCATGACGGCATCCCTGTTTCTGTCCGCGCTGCTCGTGCTCGCAACCGGCCTCGCCCCAGACTGGCGGGTCTTGCTCGTCATGCGGGCGCTGCTTGGGATCACGCTAAGCGGCGTGCCGGCGGTGGCCATGGCCTATATCAACGAAGAACTCCATGTCGAGGCCGTGGGTCTTGGCATGGGACTCTATATCGGTGGTAGCGCGGTCGGCGGGATGTCGGGGCGCCTGCTGTCGGGCGTCCTGGCTAGCCTCTTTGGATGGCGGATGGCGCTTGCCGCGATCGGCATCGGTGCCCTGGTTGCGGCCTTTGCCTTCTGGCGCCTCCTGCCACCCTCGCGGCGCTTCGTGCCCCATTACATCGCTTGGCGCGCATCGCTGGCAAGCCTTGGCGAGCCCTTTCAGGACAAGGGACTGCGGTGGTTATTTGCCGAGGGATTCCTGCTCATGGGGATCTTCGTTACCTTCTATGATTATATGGGCTACCGTCTGATGGCCGCCCCCTACCACTTCAGCGAGGCCGCGGTCGGGCTCCTATTCAGTGTTTATCTGGTCGGTATCTTCAGCTCATCCTGGATGGGCCACAAGGCCGGACGACTCGGCCGACGCCGGGTCTTCTGGGTCGCCTTGGCCTTGTTGCTGGCCGGGGTTGCCGTGAGCTTCTGCACGCAAATCCTGCTCATATTGCTGGGCACGACCATGCTCACCTTTGCCTTCTTCGGCGGCCACTCGATTGCCAGTAGCTGGGTGGGGCGACGCGCGCAAGCCAAGACCCCGGCCGCCTCCCTCTATCTCTTCTTCTACTATCTCGGATCGGCCTTCGTCAGCACCGGTGGCGGAATCCTCTATGCGCGCTGGGGATGGAACGGCGCAGGCGGACTGATCTGCGGGCTCGCGGGCCTTGGGCTTGTCATCGCTTGGCATCTGCGCACACTCGTGCCCGTTCACACCCTCGCGCCGGTCGCGTCCGCCCGGCCATCCGCGCCATGATCGACCCCGGCCCAGGCACCATACATCCACCACCCTTCGGCGCCCCGAAGCAACTGGCGCCGTGCCGCCATGTCGATCAATCGGGAACCGCCCACATAGAACACGCGCAAAGAAGGTGCCGCAAGGGTGCGCCCGCCACCCCCTCGTTCCGACGATCCGCTCGGTGCCCGGCACGATGCCTTGTTACGACGGCACCCATCAAAACCCCCGGCCCCGTACCGGAACTCACCGGAAAACACGCGCCGGCGGAACCCTGCCCAGGCGGCGCGCCACGGCAGCGTACCCCATAGGTCGCTCCCATGCGGATTCGCGGACGACCGCGTGTCGGCGTATAGTGAGTAGGTGCAACAACGCGCAACCGGATCGCGGATCGAAATCGCGACCACCATCAGCGCATGGTGCGGGCTGGCGGGTGCTTTACAAAGCCATTTGCGCTAACTTATGCGTTTTGAATGGACGATCACCTTCCGCTCACCCTTGGGGGCTTTATGCGAGTCGACACGCAATGGCTTGAGGCCCAGAAGGCCGACCGGCTGGCCGCATGCCGCCGGGTCTCCGAATCCCGGATCGTCCTCGTCCGCCAACACCTCCTGCCATCCCTTAGGGCGGCCTTTCCGGTACGCACTTTTTGGCTGTTCGGGTCAACCGCGCGCCGAACCGCTGGAGAGGATTCGGACCTGGACCTGCTGCTCATCTGTGAAGAGACGAGGGAGCGCTGGATGGACCGGCAAGCCCGCGCGATCCGAGTGTGCCAGGAGACCCTCTTGCCATTTGCCTGTGATGCCGTCGTATGGACCGTGTCGGAATGGCGGCACGCCCAAGCCAGCGGAAATGGACTATGGGCCGCTATCCTTGCGGACGGGGAGCGCCTTTAGAAAATGAGCGATGAAGCACGTCGCGAGCGCAGTCGCCAGTGGATCGAAGCAGCCTACGATGACTTGCTGGCCGCCCAGACCCTGCAGCAAGCGGGCTTGTACGCGCAGTCATGCTTTTTCGCACAACAGGCGGCTGAAAAGGCCATGAAGGGTTTTTTGTCGATTCGACAGAGCGCGCCGCATGGACATTCCCTGGCCACCTTACTCAAAAACCTGCCGCCGGACGAATCTCTTCTGGCCCTGGAGCCGTCTCGACTGGATCGCTTCTACATCGGAACGCGCTACCCAGACGCCTTGCCGGAAGGCTCCGATATTCGGAGCGCCTATACCCGCCGGGATGCCGAGGATGCCCACACGACGGCAAGCGGCGTAGTGGACCTCTTGAGCGGCTGGGCACGGGCCCTGGAAGTGCCAGTCCGGCCGCCCCCCCATTGAGTCACGCGAGCGGTCTTGCGTCAGCCTTCCCGGCACACTCGCTTCAACGGGTCGGGTGCCGTCCGCACCACGCCCCGGGATCGTTCGTGGGATGGCGGAGAGGGAGGGATTCGAACCCCCGGAAGGTTGCCCTTCAACGGTTTTCAAGACCGCCGCATTCGACCGCTCTGCCACCTCTCCAGGCCCCTAGGATACCGCCTCGACGACAGCAACTCCACCTTGCGCGGGTTCTGGACAAGCACCTAAAGCGCCCCTAGCCTGGATGCCCACGTTAGGTCATGTGTTAACACCACGCCGACACTGAGCGG
>JAJZZU010000283.1 GCA_021797365.1 Pseudomonadota bacterium
ACGAGGATCAAGCCGCCAAGACCACCCGTGACCCGGTGGCCCCGGCCGAGCGCTCGGCAGGCGCGAAAGCCAAGATCGCCCGTCGACACCACGCGGACGGTACACCCATCCACAGCTTCCAGACACTTCTCACAGAGCTTGCCACCATCGTGCGCAACACCTGCCGCACCTCCGCCGAAGATGATGCCCCGACCTTTACCGTGACGACCCGCCCTAATCCGCTGCAAGCGCGCGCCATGGAGCTGATTGACACCCTCGCCGTGTAGGCAGGGCGCGGAATAGGGATCTTCTCACAACGCCTTGAATGACCAAGGGAAAACGTCTTTCGTTCGGGGCAACTTGAGCCTAGAAACCGGGCTGATCGGTCAGGCCCATCGATCCGCACATCACGCTAAGCACATTCCCTCGATCTGGGAGTAGCGAGGATCCGACCTGCCCGACGGGGCGGTCATCGCCTTGCATGACTTCCTGGAGATGTTCACCGTCCGCTTCCAAAACCGCTACTTGGCGCAGCCCCATCGCCACACCAACGAGCGGCCGGCACGGGAGGCTCTGGCGACCCTATGCCACATATGGAGCGTCTGCGCGCCGCCGTGAACCAAGGTCGCGGCGAAAACCGGCCCCCTTTATGAGCGATCTGACGCAGCCGACTAAGCCCGCTAGCCGCCGGGGTTGGCTACGCGGCTTAATCTGCGATACGGGCGGCGTCCCCTTATGCCTCCCCCCATGGGCGATGCTGGCCCCGAGGACCCGAATGACTGTAGGAGCGCGGTGCGTGTAAAGAGCTTTGCGAGGCCGCGCCTCGGTAACTTCCTTGTCGGCCACTTTCTTTCCCGCTCTCGCGGACCCGCATTGCTCGCGAGTACGGGCCTCTAGTTGGCGGATTGGCGCGTCCAACGGGGGCTTTTCAACACACCGACACTGCACCATACAATGGCGTGCGCCTGGGTGCCAATATGCGTCTCCAAGGTTCGGCACGAGTCTTTTTGGGTGACTAATCCGTATTGCCCGATCGCTTTCTCCGCTCCTACACGATAGAGCGCAGTCTTCTGCGCCGTCCGGCCTGCGCCGTATATCAGATACAACCGCTCCTGAGGTGATGCTGCCAGACGCCGCTGCACAAGCTGGCGGTAGGCTAGCGTCGGCGCCCCCAATCCATCTGGGCTCACGACTACAGTGGTTTTTGGGAGATAAGGGATGACATAAGAAATGGGCCGGGGTCCAGCAATCAGGACCACGCTTTTTGCGCCAATCTTAGGCATCTTCACCGCGAAATAGTGTTGCGCCCAACCGACCCGACCCCATCGAACGGGGAAAACGCTGCCAGGCACTGACACGAAAAACACTAGTGCCGCTGCCACCATGTTGGCGGCGCGCCTTTCCCGAAGGAGTCGTCCCACCAATAACCAAATCCCAAGCGGGACCAGCATCTCCAGGGGAATGAAATAGCGCATGTAGGCAAATACACGCAGCCACACGACATAGCTGATTGCTACCATCGCAAGTAGGTAGGTGGCGATGCGTGAATCGGGGGATTGGTGCGCCTCAGCGACTTCATGGACCCTGCGCCACCTCACGAACAAAACCTTTACACCCCACAACAGGAAGAGCACGTAGAGCACCGCAGGTCCATATTCCCTAAAAAATAGACCCTCAAACCGCTCCAGTGTAAACGGGGCAAGAACGATGTTGATCAAGCTGTGCGGCACAAAACTTGTCTGATAGTTATTGTAGCTCGACGACAAGGCGTAGGGGGATCGAAACCAGTTATTCCAATAGGGAAACAGGGGATTGTGGTACACTGTCCACATTTTGTAGAACCAGTACCCGCCGGTCGCGCCAAGCCCCGCCAAAACACCAACGCCATAATCGAAGGCCAGCAGAAATCGGTCGATAAGGCGCCCCCCTGGTAGCGCCGGCAGCAGAAGGGCGAGACAGGCGCCTACCGCGTATGTGGAGTTGGTCAGCTTAAACCCCGCGCCTAAGCCCATAATAATCCCGGACAGAAAAAGCCCTAGAATACGATGCCGGGGAGTCGGGTCGCCCATTAGCGACCAGAAGATGCCGAGGAGAGAACCAAACACGAAAAGGCTCGTGATGTTGTCGCCCATCAATGTACCCAATTCCCCGATGCTCTGGGCACCCAAGAGTCCTGCAAAAGCAATCAAGATCTGGGGCCAGGCGCTACGAACGCGGGAACCTACGGGTAGCGCCCGGCGGACGATCGCGAGGATCAGGATAAAATTGAGGCCCTGCACGGTTCCGATGGTGACCCCAGCAACCCACGCGGGCCAGTAACGAATGACGTAATAGAAGGGCACGTCAAGGAAGGGGTTGTAGTAACTCTGCAGACCTGCCGGTGCAATATTCTGAAAGACGCGGCCGGTGATCCATGCGTATGGGTCGTAGAAATGATAGTTCATAAGATCCCAATCCGCATCTTGCCCAAGCATAAGGACTAGGAGTCCAAAGAATACTGGAACGACGATGCAGGCCCACAGCACAAGATGCCGCTGTTTTTTGTCTATGTTAGTGTTTTGATGCGCCGAGCGATTCATGTTGTGCCCTAATGGTTTTCCTAGATTAGCTAGAATAGTGCCTTCACAATATGGCACATGCAGGCCCTCCTACCATTCCGCAAATGCGGCGCGTCGCGACTATGGACGCGAAAATCTGTCCCCACATAAAGATTCGGCGGCCACCACCGGAACCGGAAATTCCCGGCATATGGCGACGACGGCAATACAAGCCACACAAGTCCCGTAACTGGCTGGAATGACCAGAATTCGGCATGGGCGGTAATATATCACCCTCACTTCCGCACACTGACCGGCGAAGGTGGGGGGTGCATCTACCACATACCACGGACCACGCTGAGGACACTAGACGGGCGCGCGTACCCGCCAGGGTCGAACCAACGGCGACGCCCGGCAAGAAACCGATGGCACCGATAATCATGGAGCGATCTGGCAGCGTATCGGTAACCTGGCGGTATCCTAAACCAATATGCTCGCATCAGGTCTCCGTTGTTTGCGGCAAACTCTCCCGGAGCGCCATCGGCGGATCTTGCTGGAGGTAGATCAACATCTTGGCTTCGCGACGGCCGCGCGTCACGGTGTCCAATATGATGCCGGTCGTGAGGCTTAAAGAGGCCAACAACATGACGCCCATGGCTAGAATCGCTGTAGGGAACCGAGGCACCCGGCCAGTGGCAAGATAATGCAAGACCACCGGTAGTCCCAACGCCAAGGAAAAGCTCGCCAGAATGGCGGCGAAGAAAGAGAAAAATAACATGGGCCGTTCATGTTTCGCCAGAACACTAATTAGCCAGAGAATGCGAAAACCATCGCGGTAGGTGCGCAGCTTGCTCTGGGAGCCCAGGTGCCGGCCACGGTAACGCCCTTCAATATGGGCAATCGGCATAGAGAGCCCTAGAGCATGGACAGCGATCTCGGTTTCAATATCAAAGCCATCGGCCAGCGCCGGGAACGACTTCACAAATCGGCGAGATAGGATTTTGTATCCGGATAACATGTCCCGAATCCCGTCACCAAACATCCAGCGCACAATAGTGGTCAGAAACACGTTACCGAAGCGGTGGCCAAGACGATACGCGGCGGGGTCCTTGTCGCGCCGCACGCAGTTGACAAGATCATAAGGTCCTCTAACGGCAATTTCGAGCATTTTTGGCGCAACGTGCGCATCGTAAGTGTTGTCCCCGTCAACAAGCACGTAAAAGCTAGCGTCAATATCACGGAACATGCGTCGCACAACATGGCCTTTGCCTTGTTGTGGTTCCTCTCGAACAGTCGCGCCAGCCGCGCGGGCTACCTGGGATGTATCGTCAGTTGAGTTATTGTCATAAACAAAAATCTGTGCGTGAGGCAGCGCTTTCCGGAAGTCAGATATCACTGAGCCGATGCTGGAACCCTCGTTATAGCAGGGTATCAGCACGGCAATAGGCGCACGGCTCTTCATGGCTAAATTGGTTTTTGGTCGAGCGGCAAGAGTCTAGGGTCTTCGAGGCTAAATGTACAGGATGAGCCTTGTCCAATATGAAATGAGTCTGAAGGACGGGCTGCGTTTCTAATAGGAAATGAGTCTGAAGGCGGATCGGGTTCCGTTCATGATAGGGAGATG
>JAJZZU010000284.1 GCA_021797365.1 Pseudomonadota bacterium
CGCCACATGTCCGAGCAGACGAACTCGATGCCGGCACAGGTCTCTGGCCCCAGCATAGTGAAGAAGCCCTCGAAGGTCTTCACGGTGCGCTCCTTACCCACCCACAGCAGACGCACCATGCCAGCCTCAATCTGATAGGCGAGCGTGAGGTATTTGTGGCCCCGGCTGTAGGCGATCTCGTCGACTCCGAAGGCGCGGATCGACCCCAAGACCCGGTGCTCGAGCCCCCAGCGCACGACCCACTCGACGGAACGATAGACGTGGTCCCAGGAGGTGTGAAACGACCGGGAGACCTCCAGCCACGAGAGTTTCCGCGCCCAGGTCGCGAGAAACTGCATATAGGCCGTCGTTAAATGGTGTTTACCTTCGGCCCAGGGCAGGATCTCGGCGACAACACCGCATGCGGGGCAATCGACTCGCCGGCGGGCATAGCGGAAGAAGACCGCAAAGCCCCAGAAGGGGATAAACTCAAAGGTCCGCTCCGGGAGCTTGTCATAGCCCGCCCGGCGCTTCCCACAGCCCGAGCAATAGGGCTTCGAGCCCTGCCGAGGAATCACCTCGACCTCGATGGTGTTGGGGCTCGTCTTGGCCCATTGGACCTTGCCATACACGAAGCCCTTGAACCTAGATTCGGCAGTCGGCGCGAGAAATGCACTCTATCTGACGGGTTTCTAAAGGATTTTAATACCACTGCAGTTCACCTAATGGGTGGTGCGTATTTTGGCACAAAGCCTTATGAATCCCGTCGCCGTTCTGGTAGCGATCACTTCAACTGCCGGATTTAGGTTGAAATGATAACAGCGATTCAATAATGTCGTGACTTCCATGATTAAGCGCGCAACCTCCTCGGGACAGGGTTCGCTTAAGGCCTCCTCGGACGCCACAGCGACACTCAAGGCCTATTGTAGAGATACCGGCCATGCGGCCGGCAATGTTGACCGCTGGCCGGAAAGTTGGGCAGGTTTCCCGGACCTGGACATGCCCGTCGGCGAGCGGATCGCAGCCGAGATAAAACTTTTCCTCCTCGCCTTGATCGCCGAACACCGAACGACGAAAACGGTGAAGAAGCACGCTGATTATCTCTGGATCCTCGGGGGAGAGATCGTCCGCCGGACCCACTTCGAGGAGCGGGACCGGCGACTATCCGGCCGCGCCCTCATTCTCAAATACATTCACGCGCAGGGTGGCCCTCTGTGGAACGATGTGCGCTATGTGCGCGAGCATGAGGCTTACGATGGCGTGTGTGCCCGCCTCTACCGGTTCCTGACAGGCTCCGAGCCCTGAATTGCACCCACTAATTCCGCTGAAGAGCCAGAAATACCAACGGTCGAAAAACTTGTGGGCCGATCCGGTATATCGGTAAGTAGAGTCGAAGGCTGGCGCGGTAGTCGAGACCCCGTTTCCAACCCCCGCTCATCAAACCGGACGTGCGGATTCCCCGCATCCGGCTTTCCGACTTGATTCATAGCACCGCTATCGGCGCGCGGCGTCGTCGGCTGCCCCCCAGCTCATGCACCCCCCATTCCTCAAAGATCTTCCCATGAGTGAAGTGGTGGGTGCCCCGCGAGGACACCTTGTGACGCCTTTGCAAGAAGTTGCGTACCGTCGTGCGGGTATGGGCGTTCAGTGCACGATAGGTCTTACGCTTGCTGCCGTAATGGAAATAGGCTTCCCATCCGGCCAGCATGCGGTTGAGTTTATCGCGCACTTCCCCCCATTCACCGCTCTGAGGTCGTAAGGTCTCGCTGATTTTGCCTTTGAGCCGCAAGACGGCCTTGGCGGAAGCGCTCGCGCCCAGGTAGGGCCGACCGGTGCGCTGAACGTGGTGCAAGCCAAAGCTATACCCCAGGAAGTCAAACCGCTCAATCCGCGCGTTACGCACGCACGTCTTGGTCTCGTTCACTTCCAGTTTAAGCTTATTCATGACTTGCGTAGTCCACGCCAACGCCTGATCGGCCCGGCCTTTGCTTAGGATGACAAAATCATCCGCGTAGTTCACGAGTGTCGCAGCAAACCGCTTATCGCCTGTGCATTGCTTCCAGTACCGCAGATACCGATTCATATAGCGGTTAGCCAGTAACGGGCTGATCACACCGCCTTGCGGAGTGCCCATCTTCGTTTTCTTGCCTCCCGTTATGCTCAGCCCCTGCGGACCCTCACTTTGTACCGGCGCTTGCAGCCAGCTCTTTAGCAGAGCGAGTACCGCCCTGTCGACAATACGCAATCTGAGAGAGCCCAGAAGCTCTTGATGCGGGATCGTGTCGAAGTACTTAGACAAGTCCGCATCCACAACGTCTGTGTAGCCCTTCAGCAGGGCCCCATGAACGGCCTTGACGGCGTCGATGGCACTGCGCTTGGGCCGATAGCCATAGGCACAGTCTTCCATGTCCGCCTCAAAGATCGGCTCCAATACCAGCTTCGCTGCCGTTTGGACTACGCGGTCTTTGATCGTCGGCAATCCCAAGGGACGATGCCCGCCTCCGGGCTTGGGGATCATCACTCTGCGTACCGCCTGGGGGCGATACCTTTGACTCCTCAGTTCCTCTTGCAAACCACCAAGCCAGTGCTCCAACCCCTCGGCCTCGATCTGCTCGAACGTCACGCCGTCCACGCCGGGTGCGCCACGATTCGCTCGTGACAGGGCCCAGGCGTGGGCCAGAATGTCGTTTCGCCAGATCTTGTCATAGAGCTGGTAGAACCGGAATTGCGGTTCGGCCTTCGCTTTGCTATACAGCTGTCGTTGTAGGTTCCGGATCGCTTTTGGTGTTTTCAGACTCACGTCAATCACCTCACCTCTTCTACCACTTCAGCACTCAAGAAGTTGGGGTCCTTTGCTCGACAGGCATTACCCTGCGTCAACGCTCGTACAACCCCATCCGTCACCCGAACCGGCACGGGCCCATAGGTCCCGTTTGGGGGCGCATGCCCCCACCGCTTCGGGCTTCCCGCATTTGCGCGATTGACTGTCGCAGCATGCCCAGCCCCTTACCCCGGTGAGCCAAGACGGGTGCTCGCATTGGTGTCTTCCCCGTCTTGCGCGGCCTTCCCCGTTTAGGAGGCGGGTCGGCGCTCACATTTGCCCTTTCGAGGCCTGCCTAGGCTTCACTCGCGTTTGGGCCTACTACTTCGCTCGACCGCCCAAGGCGGCCTTTGTCACGAGGCTCCGACGTGTACCGTTACCAGTACCCGCCGCTCGTCAGCTAACAGACTCACCAATATCTATCTGTGTGGCTCCTTCCTCCACAAGTCAATCGCACCGAGTACGGCGCACTCCCAGAAGTCGGCAAACGCTTCTTTGATCGCCCAGGCACGGCCTACCTTCAGCGCATCGACCTTGAGCGCCTGGAAGCGCTCATGTTGACGATCCGTCCCGTTCAATGGGTTCTTCAGCCAAATATATCTTGTCTTCGTGAGCGTCTCCTCACCCTGGGCTTTCAGGGTGCGATGTTCGGCGCGTCGCACGAGATCAACCGCCTTGTTCAACTCCTTCGCGCAGTGGAACTTGTCAGGCACGATCAGGGCTTGCGGAGCCGCCACGCGGGTGGCCTCCAGATAGGGTACCCACATGTCCATGGCCACTGCGGTCAGCCCTAGGCGCTGAGGCTCAGGAATCGCTGTCCAGAGCGTATTGGCGGCCTCCCCGGGTGCGTTCTGGCACCACTTCAAGGACTCGCCGACCCTCGAGGTCGTGCAGCACCGAGACATAATCATGACCCTTGCCAAAGCTCTTCTCATCGAGGCCAGCGTAGCGCAACCCTTCCAGCGATCGGCGGGCCACACCGCGGGTCACCGCCCGTTCCATCACCCGATCCACTTGGTCCCAGGAGAGCGCCGTCAGCCACTGGGCCTGCACCTTACTGCACACTGCTTGCAACGCCGGAATCGCGTAGGCCTCAAAGAGTGAGGGTAAGCGACTCCCGTCCTCCGCCCAGACGATCGGACAAGACCACACCGTCATCGATTTGCGTTTTTTCATCCCATGGCGAAATGTCGCTGAGGTCGGATGAGCCGGCCGGAGATGCGGCGGGGTATTCCCGCAGCGTTGTCAGACACCTTTATGAGGATTACCCCATGGTGGAATTTCACGATGCCGTTCTGTTTACCATCGAC
>JAJZZU010000285.1 GCA_021797365.1 Pseudomonadota bacterium
AATACAGGAGCACGGCACCGATCGGGATCATCGGGATCGACAGGATCTGGCCCATGTCGAGCCGGCCGAGCACGAAACCGAGCTGGATGTCAGGTTGGCGCGTGTATTCGACGAGGAAGCGAAAGATCCCGTAGAACAGGACGAACAGACTGCCAACCGCGCCCACGGGCCGCGGTTTGCGACCGTAGATCACGAGGATCGTCAGGAGCAAGACCCCCTCTAGGAGAAATTCGTAGATCTGCGAGGGTTGGCGCGGTTGCGGACCGCCGGCCGGGAACACGATCGCCCACGGGAGGTGGCTTACGCGCCCGAACAGCTGATCGTTGATGAAGTTTGCAAGCCGTCCAAGGCCGAGGCCTATGGGCGCTGCCGGTGCCACGAAGTCGAGCACGGTCATCGTCGATCGCCGGTATTTGCGCCCGTAGACCCAGCAGCCGAGGATGACGCCTATAAGCCCGCCGTGGAAGGACATGCCTCCGTCCCAGACCTCGAGGATCTGCAGCGGATGGCCGAGGTAGTAGGGGAGGTCATACCACAGGACGTAACCCAGGCGGCCACCGGCGATCGCCCCCACCGACAGGTAATATTCGAGGTCGAGGACCTGCTCGCGCGTCCATTGCCATTCGCGGCGACGTCCCCGCCGGATCAGCCACAACGTGCCGATGACGAAGCTTATGATTTCGAGCAGGCCGTACCAGTGGATGGGGATCGGGCCTATGTGAAATCCGACGGGGTTGATGTGCGGGTAGGCGAGCATGCGTGTCCGTTCAGAGTCGCCCGAGAATGGCGAATACCGTCCCGCGTGTCAAGGACGGCCGGGTGCGTCTCGCCATTCTCCTTGTGAGGCCATAAAGCCCGGAACACCCGGCGGCGGTATCAGAAGTCCCATACGAGCCCCTGGACCGCCTGTCGGGCGCCTCTCCCCGCGACGCGCGCCACCGGATATCCGTGATCGGCGCCGCATCGGGAATGGTTGGGGCGCGGCGTGCTTGCGGCGTCAACCGGTGGCGCGCCTGTCGGCGCTGGCCTTGATGCCTTCCGCCATGCGGAACGCGGTACCCACCACGCGCGACAGATCGCCCATGTCGGCGGGCACGATCATGACGTTCGATTCCTTGGCGATCGCGCCCCATTGGGCGATGAACGATTCCGCGACACGCATGGCCATTGCCTGGCGGGCGCTCTCGTCTTTCAGGCTGTCGCCGACCACCCTCAGGGACTCGGCAGTGGCCTTGGCGACCAGCAGGATCGCCTGGGCCTCGCCCTGGGCGCGCAGGACCTGGGCCTGCTGTGCGCCATCGGCGCGGTTGATCGCCTGTTGGCGCTCGCCCTCGGAGATGTTGATGGCCTGCTGCTTGGCGCCCTCGGAGGTGGCGATGGTGGCGCGTTTCTCCCGTTCGGCGGTGATCTGGAGCTCCATGGCGCGTATAACGTCGGCGGGCGGGGTGATGTCGCGGATCTCGTAACGAAGCACCTTGAGCCCCCATGTGACCGCCGCGCGATCGAGTTCCTGCACCACGGTCGCATTCAATTCGGCGCGCTGCGACAAGACCTCGTCCAGGGCGCGTTTGCCGACGTCCGCGCGCAGGATGGTCTGGGCCAACTGGATCATCGACATGGTCGGATTGGTGGTGCCGTAGGCGGCCGCCTTGGGGTCTGTGATCTGCAGGTACAAGACCCCATCGATGGCGATCTGCGTATTGTCCTTGGTGATGCACACCTGCTTTTGGACATCGATCGGGGTCTCGCGCAGATCGAAGCGATAGGCGACGCGGTCGATGAGCGGGAAGATGATGTTGAGCCCTGGGCCCAATACGCCATGAAAGCGCCCGAGCCGCTCGAGCACGAAGGCATGCTGCTGCGGAACGACCCGTATCCCCTTGACCACCACGAACAATGCGATGAACGCCAGAACGACCAGTATGACGATGCCTGCCCCCATGCCGCCTCCTTGTTCTTCGATTAGGGCCGCGCCGCAGCATGCGCCGGGACCGGCGCGAGCAGCAGGTCGGGGCCGTTGCGGCCGACGATGGTCAGCAGATCGCCCGCGGATACCGTGATATCCCGGTATTCATGGGCAAGCCGACCCGTTCGCGAGCGGTCCCGGTAGGTGACGCGCAGCCCATCGGGCGCCACCGACTCCACACGCACGAGATGTCCGAAGTCCAGATCGGCGGATTGCGCCGCCTGGGTGGCGACCGGCGCGAGTCGCAGATCATTGCCCTCGCGGCCGACGATGGTCAGCAGATCGCCCGCTGACACCGCGATATCCCGGTATTCGTCGGCCAGGTGCCCGGTCCACGAGGTATCCCGGTAGGCGACACGCAGCCCGTCGGGTGCCAGCGACTCCACGCGCACGACATGCCCGGCATCGGGATCGGCCAGCTGCATCGATTCCGGTGTCGGGCGCACGAGTCGCACGCGGATCCTGTGGGCCACCGGCAGGCCGGCCACCGCCCCCAGGGCTACGGTCGCCCAGGCCCAGCCCGCCGGCGCGCCAATCCACGCGACCACGCTCCCCGCCGCCAGGGCCGCGGCCACGGCGAGCAGATAAAAGGTCATGGACGACAGTTCAATGGCTAGGGCCGCTGCCGCCAGGATCGCAAGTAAGGTCCCTATCTCCACGGTATTTTCCGAAGTTCCGCCGCTAGCTTAGGCGCTCGGCCGGTGGGCCGCCAGTATGAGGCCTAGCGGAGGCGCCGGCGACCCCGGAAAACGGTCAGGGGGCTTTGATCAGTTGCGCGGCCAACCTCCCCGTTCAGGGGGAGGTCAAGAGCGCGACGGGGAGGTGGCTCAATACCACCGCTCCCGCCCTAGCAAGGTGCGACACTAATCCGGTGTTTGTTGCTGCTCGATGTACTGGCGAATAATGGATATGGGCGCACCGCCGCAACTACCGGCAAAGTACGAGGGGGACCAGAGTGCCCCGCCCCACAATTTCTTGCGGACGCCGGGATAGTTCTTCCTGCGGATCATTCGACTGGAGACGCCCTTGAGGCTGTTCACCAGCGCCGAGACGGCCACCCTGGGCGGATAGTTCACCAGCAAATGCACATGGTCGTCCTCCCCGTCGAACTCCACCAGCTCCGCGCGGAAATCCTGGCAGACGCCGGCGAATAGGCCGCGCAGGTCGGTCAGCACCTCGCTGGTGAATACGCCACGGCGGTATTTGGTCACAAAGACCAAGTGAACATGCAGGTTAAAAACGCAATGCCTGCCGTGTCTTATCTCAGTTGCATCCGTCATCGGCCAAGCATACGATAGAACCATGCTGATTCGCAAAGCCGTGCGCTACCGACTGGAACCGTTACCGGAACAGGGGCCTCTCCTGTCACGCGCCGTCGGTTGCGTGCGCTTCGTCTGGATCGCGCTCTCGCTATCCAGAAGAGCTATCTGGAGCACGGCTGCGGCATCTTGTCCTACAGAGACATGGCCAAGCACCTGACCACCTGGCGGAACGGGGAATCTTTCGGCTTTCTGTCCGAATCCCCCGTCCACCCCCAGCAATGGGCGCGGAAGTTTCTGGACCGGGCGCTCAAGGAGGCCTTTGACAAAAGCAACCCCAAGCGATTCCCGACCCCCAAGAAGAAGGGGCTGCGCGACAGCATGCGCTATCCCGACCCGGAGCAGATCAAAATCGACCTCCGGCCCCAGGATGCCGATGGCCGCAGCGTGCTCCCCCAAATCTTCCTGCCGCGCATTGGCTGGGTGAAGTTCCGCAAGTCCCGCATCATCGGTGGGGAAATTCGCAATGTCACCGTCAGTCGCTCGGGCGGACACTGGTATGCTTCCATTCAGACCGAGAAGGAAGTCCCGGACCCCGTGCACCCATCCGTTACCGCCGTTGGCGGTGATCGGGGCGTGGCGAACCTGCTCACGTTATCCGATGGCACCATGTTCCTGCCGGTGACAGCTTATCGGGATCTGCAAAAGAGGCTGGCGCGGGAGCAAAGAAAGCTCGCGCACAAAGTGAAGTTCTCGGCCAACTGGAAGCAACAGAAGGCCACAATCGCGCGCTTGCATCAGCGCATCGCGGAGATTCGCAAGACCGTACTGCATCAGATCAGCACTACCACCGGCCATGCGGCCGGCAAT
>JAJZZU010000286.1 GCA_021797365.1 Pseudomonadota bacterium
CAGCTTAAGCCTCTGCCGCTAAGCCCCTTGATCCTGGTCCATGTGGCCTCGGTGGCGGGGCTCATGGTGATCTTCCCGTTCAGCAAGCTCATGCATGCCCCGGGGGTATTCTTCAGTCCCACGCGCAACCAGGTGGATTCGAGCCGCCTGGAGGCACAGGGCGCGGGGGATGTCACGGTGGGCGATGCCGAGGCGCGGCCGCCGGCGCATGCCCCGGCCATGCGTGAGGGGGTGCGATGAGCGACATCGAGGTCCCGGTCCTTCAGGACTACGTCCCGACCCCGGAGCTCCATCCGGGGGCCATGAGCCACTTGAAGCCCTTCAAGGCCTCGCCCGAGCACCAGGCGGCGCTGGGATTCCCGGGGACGCTGGTGGACGACTGGAAGGAGGTGGCGATCCGCAGGCTCGGCGAGCTCGTGGACGGCTCGCGGGCCTTGCGCGTCTATCTCGACTCTTGCGTCAAATGCGGGGCGTGCACCGACAAGTGTCATTATTTCCTGGGGACCGGCGATCCGCGCAACATGCCGGTGGCGCGCCAGGACCTGTTGCGCGGGGTCTACCGGCGCTATTACACCTGGGTGGGACGCTACCTGCCGTGGCTCGTGGGGGCCACCGACCTCACCGAAGAGGTGCTGAACTCCTGGTATAGCTACTATCACCAGTGCTCGCAGTGCCGGCGCTGTTCGGTGTTCTGCCCGTTTGGCATCGACACCGCCGAGGTGTCGATGGCCGCGCGCGAGATCCTCGATTCGGTGGGGGTGGGGCAGAAGTACTGTAACGAGATCCTGGGCAAGGTCCATAAGATCGGCAACAACCTGGGGCTGCCTGAGCCTGCGTTGCGCAATACCGTGGAGGGCCTGGAAGAGGATGTGAAGGAGGCCACCGGCGTCGATGTGCGCTTCCCGGTGGATGTGGTCGGGGCCGAGGTGCTGTTGATCACGCCGTCCGCGGATTTCTTCGCGGAGCCGCATATCGACGGGCTGATAGGCTACGCCAAGGTCTTCCATCAGGCCGGCATCAGCTGGACCTTGAGTTCGCAGGCCTCGGAGGCCGCCAACTTCGCGATGTTCATCGGCAGCCGCGAGCAGATGCAGAAGGTCGCGCAGCGCGTGCGCGACGCCGCCCTCGCCTTGAAGGTCAAGCGCATCGTGGTCGGCGAGTGCGGGCACGCGTGGCGCGTGGCCTACGCCTTCTGGGGCACGCTCATAGGGCCGCTCGACTTCCTCGACCCGCGCTACCCGCGCCCGCAGCACATCTGCGAGGTGACCGAAGGGTTGATCGCGCGCGGGGCCTTGAAGCTCGACATGTCGGCCAACGACGACAAGGTCGTGACCTTCCATGACTCGTGCAACGTGGCGCGCGCCACGCGCATGGGGGATCGTCCCGGCGGCCAGTTCACGGTGCCGCGCTCGGTGATCCGCTCGGTATGCGCGCATTACGTCGACATGGACCCCGCGACCATTGGGGATCGCACCTTCTGTTGCGGGGGCGGCGGGGGGCTTTTGACCGACGACCTCATCGAGCTGCGCGTGAAGGGCGCCCTGCCCAGACTGCAGGCCCTGAACGCCGTGGTCGAGGACAAGAAGGTGACGCACATGGCGGCGATCTGCGCGATCTGCAAGACGCAGTTTAGCAAGGTGCTGCCGTATTACGGACTGCCGCGCGAGATGGTGGTGAGTGTCCATCAGCTCGTCGGGGATGCCATTGTTTTGGGTGCCAAAGAATAGCCGTCATATAAGGGGATGAGCATGGCCAATGAGACGCACACCGCGGAGTCGAGCCGCACCTTCCGCCGCTACCAGGACGGGGATACGACGCCCGAGTCGTGGCAGGAATACATCTTCAAGGCCGGCTGGTCCTACAAGTGCCCGGTCTATGTGCAGCGTACGCCGACCTGCCAGAACGGCTGCCCGGCGGGCGAGGACATCCGCGGCTGGCTCGATGCGGTGCGCGGCCTCGACAAGCCCGCGCCGGGCGTCACATGGCAGGAGCAGGCCTTCCGGAGGCTCACGCGCGCCAACCCGTTCCCGGGGATCATGGGCTATGTGTGCCCGGCCCCGTGCGAGGATGCGTGCAATCGCCGGGCGGTCGAGGATCGGGTCGGCATCAATGCCGTCGAGCAGTTCATCGGTGAGGCCGCGCTGAAGGCGGGCTTCACGTTCGCTAAACCCGCGAAGGAGAGCGGCAAGCGCGTGGCCATCGTCGGCGGCGGCCCCGGGGGGCTCGCGTGCGCCTATCAGCTGCGCCTCAAAGGCCATGCGTGCACGATCTTCGAGTCGCGCGAGAAGCTCGGCGGCATGCTGCGCTACGGGCTCCCGAACTACCGCACCCCGCCTGCGGTGGTGGAGGGCGAGATCCAACGCATCCTCGACCTCGGCGTGACCGTGAAGACCGGCGTGCGCGTGGGGCAGGATATTCCGTTCGAGCAGCTCGATCGTGAGTATGACGCGGTATTCTGGGCGATCGGCACGCAGGTGGGGCGTATCCCCGAGATCCCCGGGGCCGATGCCGAGAACTGCATCGGCGGCATAGAGTTCCTGCGCGAGTTCAACGAGGGGCGCCTGCCGTCGGTGCCGCGGCGCATCGTGGTCATAGGGGGCGGCGACACCTCGATCGATGTCACCACCGTGGCACGCAAGATCGGCGGCTTCTCGGGGATGAAGTCCGACGGTTCGCCGCTCACCTATACCGCCGACATGGTCACGCAGGCGGCCATCCACAGTGGCCAGAAGGTGACCCTGACATCGGTCCTGCCGACCAAGAAGCTGAAGGCCGCCGAGCGCGAGGTCGAGGACGCGCGTTCGCTCGATGTCGCGATCATCGGCAACATCATGCCGCTGTCGGTGACCCTGGACCGCGACCATCGGGCCTGCGGGGTGCGCTTTGCGCCCTGCGAGCACACGAAAGAGGGCAAGCGTGTGCGCGCCCCTGGCGATGAGATCGAGATCGAGGCCGATCTCGTGGTGTTCGCCATCGGTCAGACGGCCGACATGACCGGTCTTGAGATGCTCGATAACGGCCGCCACGCCATCGCCCCCGGGCCCGGTCTGCAGGTCATAGGGTACCCCAAGCACTTCGTGGGCGGCGACATCATCGTGCCGCATCTGCTCGCGACCGCCGTAGGGCATGCCGCGGTGGCCGCCGAAGGGATCGATGCCTTCCTGAACGGCCAGCCGGTGGTGCGCCGCCCGCACGTCGACAAGCGGCATTTCGAGATCCGCGAGACGTTGCCGAAGAACGCAAAGCCCGTCGATGGCATGGTGACGAGCCCGGCGGCGGTGCACAACTTCGAGAACCGCGCGCATCGCGAGGTGATCGAGGCCGATGCCCTGTTCCTCGCACACTTCCCCACGACCCCGCGCATCGAGCGCACGGAGCGTAGGCTCTCCGAGCTGTTCGCCGAGGGCGGCACGCGCATCGCCGTGCTCGATGAGGCGCAGGCGGTGGCCGAGTCCAAGCGCTGCATGAGCTGCGGGTTGTGTCTCGAGTGCGATAACTGCGTGGTGTTCTGCCCGCAGGTGGCGGTGAAGAAGGTGCCGCGCGACCAGGCGGCGCTCGGCTACTACGTGACCACCGACTACACGCGCTGCATCGGCTGTCACATCTGCGCCGATGTCTGCCCGGCGGGTTATATCCAGATGGGCCTGGGGGAGTGAGATGCGCGCTCGCGCGGCGATGCTGGCAATTCTTTCCGTGCTGCTCGCTTTGGGGGCGGTATGGGCGACCCACCAAGGGCCGGTGCCCATGCCGGTGATCCCGCGAGCCCCCGGGCACTGCGTGCTGCCGACCGCGACCATGCGCCGCACGCATATGATGCTGCTGCGCGCGGTGCGCGAGGAGATCGTGCGGCACGATGCGCGCGACACACGCTTTCAGCTCACGCATTGCGTGGCCTGCCATGTCCAGTACACCGCCGCCGGCCGGCCGATCCCGGTGAACGCCCCCGGACAGTTCTGCGCGACCTGTCATACCTATGTGGGCGTGCATCTCGATTGCTTTGCGTGCCATGCGGCGGTGCCGAGGAGTCCGTTCAAGATGGGCGACATCGGCGGATCGAATGCGGTGCAGGCGGCGTTTCGCATCCCGCGGGCGCTG
>JAJZZU010000015.1 GCA_021797365.1 Pseudomonadota bacterium
TGATCGCCGTCTGCGCCCGGATCTGCGCCGTGTCCGACTGGACATACAGCCTCTGCAGCAGGTTGTCCTCATGCCGGAACTGGGTATCGATGGTACTCGCGAGCGACTGGTTTCCCGCGGAAACCGCCGCCCCCAGCCGCTGGAGCTGCATGGCCAAGGAACCCTGCAGGGAGGTGATCTGGGCTGACACCGCCGACACATCCGTCGCCGAGGCGATGGGGCCTATCGCGGTCGCATAGCAGTAACCCGCGACGCCCACGCCCGGCATGACGGCGAAAGCGGATGGGGCGGCCAGAGTCAAAAGCGCCGCCGATACCATGACAAGAACGCGGCGTGGCCAAATATTCCGAGGATGCTTCTGTTTTGCGCGCGCCACCGCGGTGCTCCTTTTCTGTGATGTGGTATACTGCACAGTATAACACTATGTTGCGGACCGGCTAATACCCAAACGGGGAGACACCTATGTCAAGACCTGCATTTTTGCAAAGCGGCGTTTCTCATCATGCGCCGCCACCCGAGACGACGGATGCGGATCCGGTGTCGGCGCCCGAGGAGACCACGATCGATGCCGGCCTACAGGCCGCGAGCGACACCCTGCCCGGCGCGCTCGCAACAGAGGCCACAGCCACGGCGGAAGATAAAACGGACAATGGGCCGTCCGACCCCGACCCGGGAGAGTCGCCAGACGACGCCCCGGAAGACTCACATGGCCTGGACGGGACTCTCGATGGGCCGGCGGATCTCGCGGAAAGCCCCCCACCGCTTGCCTACCGGCTTTTTGTCGGCATGGCGGCCGCTGCGGGAATCCAGGGCGCGCCCACTGCGGATGGACAGGATCTTCTGGAGACACCCTGGCGACGGTTATCCGCCGCCAACCGCATGCTGTTCCACGTGCCCGCCGGCACCGAGGATGCGGCCATCGCCCGGGCTTCAGTTCTCCTGAAACAGGCTGCGGCCAGCCGGCAGGCCAATCCCGATCCGACGGCGAGCCAGGGGCAGGCCTCTCTGGCGGCCTACGCAACCCATGCGGTCGCCACAAGCCTCTCGGCCTTCGGGCGGGCCCTGCGCAAGGGGGCCGCGTTCACAGCGGAAGAGGCCGCTTCCCGGGTCGCCGCCTGGCGATCGAAGCGCGCGCTCGCGGCCCGCGGGGACGTCCTGGAATCTCTGTCCACCCTCGAGCGGCAGGCGGATTCCCTCCTGAACGATCCCGATACCGGGCACATCATCCGGCGCATGAACGCCTTGTACCAGGAAGGTGTGGCGGTGGCGGATGCCGGCGGGCAGACGCGATGCGCCAAAGCGGCCGGCGATTGCGCGCGACTGATCTCCGAGTGGCCGGGTGACCCCGCCACCGCGATAGCTCATGAGACCGCGCACTTTTCGCGCGCACTGCGGCGGGCGCGCGACATCGGAGCGCTGGATGAACGGCAAATCGGCGACATCCAGGCGCGTCTCGAGTCCCTGGACGAGCGCGCAGGCGTGCTACCGGCCCATGACGGGCGGTCGCTGCACGAGCACATCGAACAGCTCATGGAGCGCGTCATGCGCTTCCTGCGCGGGTTCGTGGCCCGCCTGGCGCCTGGTCAGGAGGCAGAGGCGGAAGGCCCCTCGCCATGACCGTTAGCACTTGCGACGGTCATGAGTTTCTGGATATAGCGGACATGTTGAAGCGGCTGGGCGTCACCCGTGCCCAGTTTTCTCAGATGATAAAACGGGGAGAGGTTCCCGCCCCCTTGCGGTTACGGGAAGCGGGGATGCGTCCGGAGGTCAGGCGCAGGAGTGTCTGGCGGCCCCAAGACATCGAGGCTTGGTTCGCGGCCCATCCGCGCGGAGAGTCAGAGGAAGAGAGCCCCTCGCCATAAAATGTACCGGCGCCCTTCGCCTTCCACAAAGCTATTTGCCCGTTTGACCCAACCACCACGCCCGGAAGAGCGTGTACCGCTTCTCACGAACACACGCCGCCTGCCAAAGCTTTACGGCAATGATGTAGATGAAGGCGATCCCGCTCGCCGCCAGAATGACGCCGGCCATTAATAGCCGATCACGAAGACTCCACAGAACGTCAGCCCCGCACACGATACCCGTAAAACCCAACAATACCGCCTCGCGACGGCGCGCCTTGGCAAATTGCACAAGCTTCTCCGCGTCGGCTGCATCGAGTTCCCAGATTCGACACAACTCGCCAAAATCCTCTGGTAACGACCCTTTCGTGCGCATGGGCGGTAGTCGCAGTCGCGTCCTCATCCTGAACACGGATTGCGCCTGTGCCCTCACGCCCGCCATTCTTTTGCTGATTTCTTTGTTCCACCACATGCTCTGCGCTCCCTTATCAAGTCATCTATGAGCGTGTTACACTGTTGCATATACCACACCATGTTATATTATAAACCGCGCAAGGGGACTCGGAGAAGCCGATGCTGAACACAGAGATTCGCCACTTCCACCTGTTCTGCGGCCTGGGCGGCGGCGCCCGCGGGTTCAACGCCGGGCAGGCCCGTGTGGGTACCCAGACGGCGCGTTTTCGGTGCCTGGGCGGCGTGGATTCCGACCCCAAGGCCATTGCTGATTTCGGACGGGCCGCCGGCACGGCGGGCACGGTCCTCGACCTTTTCGGCCGAGACCAGTATGTCGCTTTCCACAAGCACGAGCCGCCGGCGGCGTGGCGTGAGGCGACGCCCGCTGATATTCGCCGGGCGGCGGGCAACGAGCGACCCCACATCGTCTTCACCAGCCCACCGTGCAAAGCCTTTTCCGGGCTCTTGTCCGAGGATAAGAGCAAGACCGCCAAATATCAGGCGTTGAGTCATCTCGCCTTGCGCGGGATTTGGCTGGCGCTCGAGGCCTGGGGCGACGATCCGCCGGAGTTTTTCTTGCTGGAGAACGTACCACGCATCCAAAATCGAGGCCGGTATCTGCTTGACCAGATCAGGCCGCTTCTGGAGAGCTATGGCTACGTGGTCGCGGAAACCACCCACGATTGCGGTGAGTTGGGCGGCTTGGCGCAATCTCGCAAGAGGTTCCTGCTGGTGGCCCGCCACCAAGAGAAGGTGCCACCGTTCCTGTATGAACCGCAAAAGCGCCCTTTGCTGGGCGTGGGCGACATCCTGGGGCGCATGCCGCTACCCGGGGATCCTGCCGGTGGCGTGATGCATCGCGTGCCACATCTCCAATGGAAAACCTGGGTGCGACTCGCATTCGTCGAGGCCGGGTCCGATTGGCGATCGCTCAACAAGCTGGAAATTGAAAATGGATACCTGCGGGATTACCTGATTGTGCCGGAATACCGGTCCGGCTATCTGGGCGTAAATCGCTGGGAAGATACGGTTGGTACCGTGGCCGGGCGCTCCACTCCGAGCAATGGCGCATTCTCCATCGCAGATCCCCGCGAGTTTTCTGGCGTTCATGACGGAATACTCGGTGTCCGCTGTTGGAGTGAGCCGTCTGGCACGGTAACCGGGAATGGAAGACCGATGACGGGGGTATTCAGTGTCGCGGATCCGCGCTTCACCCACTCATGCCAGTGGCACGATGGGCAGGCCTACGGCGTGCGCCGGTGGGACGAGACCACCGGTACCGTGGCAGGCCAGCAAGGTCCCGGGCAAGGATACTATTCGGTGGCGGACCCCCGGCCCCATTCACCGGGGCGACTGTTCAGCAAATACGCGGTGACACGATGGGACGCAAGAACCGGTACCGTGATAGGAGGGGACGATTCCGGCGCCTATGCGGTGGCGGATCCGCGGACTGGTCTTACCCGCGGCCGCGGTGACCATTACCTGACGGCCGCCCATTACGGTGTTGTTCCCTGGACAGAACCATGCGGAGCGGTGTCGGCCGCCGCCGGCCACGACAACGGCAAGTGGAGCGTCGCGGACCCCCGCATCGCTCCAGGGGACGCCGTTCCCGCAGACGCTCTGCCGGCCGCCAACGACACACTCGTCGCCATCATCCGCGCACTCGATGGGACATGGCACCGGCCATTCACGACCCTGGAACTCGCGGCCCTGCAGGGGCTTGTGGATCCGGAGGAAAATCTGGAGTTGGAAGGTTTAAGCGACTCGGCGTGGCGGGAACGGATTGGCAACGCCGTGCCGCCTCCCGCCGCGCAAGCGATCGCAGGAGTGATGGGGCGGACACTCCTGCTGGCTTGGTCGGGTGAGACGTTCGTTCTCGATGCGATGCCGATCTGGGTGCGCAAGATCGCCATTGCGACGAGCGTGGCCACAAATCCCATTTGAGCGACGAACCACAACGGAGGGCCAACAATGGTGCCAATAGCCGTTTGTCTGGAATGCGGTTGCGATGACTTCCACGCCTGCCACGATGGCTGCTCGTGGTTGCGCGTAGACTATGACGCCGGGCTCGGCGTGTGCAGTGAATGCGCTCATCGTGTCGACGATTGGGATCACGGCAATCGCACACTGGGCGAAGAGGCGCGTTTGGTGAGCGAAATGCCGCCACCGTCCGTCGGTGGAGAGCGGCCGTGAAAGGGCAAACGGGACGCACACACTGGACGGATGCTGAGATCGCCACGCTCCGACGTCTCTACGCGGATACGCCAACTGGCGTTGGTCTGCCAGAACCGCCAGTTTCCCGGGAGCGCCGCCTGTTGTGACGACACTGGATCTCCATCAAGCCGCGGCTCTTCTCCACATGCACCCGGACACGGTGCAACAGAGAGCCAGGGCCGGACAGATCCCGGGTGCAAAGCCGGGGAAGCGCTGGGTGTTCGTCGAAGCGGACTTGATAGAGTGGCTGCGTACCCATTACGCTGGCGAGAAAACGAGGAGGATGGCGTGCTCAGAAAGCGCGGCAAGACGTGGTGGGTCGATATCCAGCACCGCGGACGCCGAGTTCGATGCTCTTGTGGCACCACGGACCGGACGCAGGCCCAGGAATACCACGATCGTCTTAAAGCCCAATTTTGGCGCGAAGTCCGGATCGGCGAAGCCGCAGACATGAGCCTGCGCACAGCCGCGGTCGAGTGGATCAAGGCGGTCGGCTGTCACAAACGCAGCGCCGAGGATGACCGGCACCGCCTGCGGGTCCTGGGGCCCTCGCTCGATGGGCTCACCATCCGCACCGTCACGGCCGACGATCTGCGCCGGATCCGCGCCAAGGTGCTCGAGCGGGACATCGCGCCATCGACCGCCAACCGATACATGGCGGTCCTCTCGACCATTCTGCGCTACGCCCACAAACAGGGCTGGTGCGAATCCGTCCCGGCTATCCCGAAGACACCCGAGCCGCGAGGCCGGATTCGCTGGATAACGCGCCATGAGGCCGCCAGACTCCTCGATGAGCTGCCGATACACCTGCGCCGCATGGCCGCCTTTACGCTCGCCACAGGACTTCGTAGGGCCAATGTCACCGGACTCGAGTGGTCACGGGTCGACCTCGAGCGCCGTATGGCGCATGTCGTGGCCGACCAGGCCAAGGCTGGCCGTGCGATCGGGGTTCCCTTGAACGATGACGCCATGGCCATCCTCGCCGACTGTGCCGATGATCACCCGCAGTTTGTGTTCGTGTGGCGCCACCAACGGATCAAAGACACCGGGCAAAAGGCGTGGGCTCGCGCATGCGCGCGCGCCGGCATCCAGGACTTCCACTGGCACGACCTGCGCCACACCTGGGCGTCATGGCACATCATGGCCGGGACGCCCGTTCAGGTGCTCAAAGAGCTGGGGGGATGGGCAAGTCTTGAAATGGTCTTGCGCTACGCCCATCTGTCGCCGGCGCACCTGTCGGACGCGGCCCGAAACATCACCGGGCTGGCACAAATGCGTCACACTGGGGACGAGCACCTAGGTGATTATGATGCTAAGTCATTGATAAATTGGGGTGAGCGATGGGATTCGAACCCACGACAACCGGAATCACAATGGGGGGTATTTCGGCCTGACCCTTTTGCTAGTGTCATATATATCAATGCCTTAAATAAATCGCTCGCAAAAAATTCTGCCGTTTGCGACAATCCTGCGACAAGTCCATCGAACAGAGGCGCGTATGGCCACATTTGTTCAGCGTCCGGGCCCAGGCGGCAAGCGGGTCTGGCAGGCGCTTGTCCGGCGCAAGGGATACCCACAGCAGACCCAGACCTTTGATACGAAGGGCGAGGCGCAGGAATGGGCGGGCACCATTGAGAGCGCCATGCGTCGCAGGGTCTTTGTTTCGCGCGCCGAGGCTGAGAATACGACCCTGGCTGAGGCGCTGGATCGGTACGCGTCAGAAATCTCTGCGACCAAGAAGTCGGCCGATCGTGAGATTTATGTGATCCGCTGGTGGCGTGCCTCCGCGCTCGGCCCGCGGTCGCTGGCCTCAATCCGCGGCAAGGATATCGCGGATGCGCTGGCCGAAAAGGCAGCAACAGGGGCTGCCCCCAACACGATCCATCGCCACCTGGCACTCCTGTCCCACTTATTCACTGTGGCCCGTAAGCGTTGGGGCATCGAAGGTTTGAGGAATCCTGCAGAGATGGTACATAAGCCTCGCCTCCCCCAAGGGCGCGACCGCCGCCTGGCCGCTGGCGAACTCCTGCGCCTCTTAGCCGCAGCACAGGTCTACAGCGACTCGCCTCCCCATGCGTGGAGCCATATCGGCCCGATCATCACCTGGGCCATAGAGACCGCTATGCGCCGCGGGGAGATCGCGGCGATGCGTTGGGAGCACCTGGACCGGAAAGCCCGGGTGTTGTTGATCCCGGAAACAAAAAATGGGACACCCAGGCGGGTGCCGCTCTCCACGGCCGCGCTGGCGGTTTTAGATGGCCTGCCAAGACGTATTGATGGGCGCGTATGGGACATGCACGCCCGCTCGATCTCCCATGCCTTCAGGCGAGTCTGTAAGGCCGCCGGTATCGAGAGCCTGGCCTTCCACGACCTGCGCCATGAGGCGACCTCCAGGCTCTTTGAGAAGGGGCTGAACCCGATGCAGGTGGCCGCCATTACGGGGCACAAGACCTTGCAGATGCTGAAGCGGTATACGCACTTGCGCGCCGAGGATCTGGTGGGTATGTTGGGATAAACACAAGAGGCGAAAGATCGGGAGGGGCCGCTCTTCACGGATCCTTTCACCAATCGCACTCGTCTGGGCCGGATGACCCCGGAATCGGTTCTCGTGGGTAGTGTCGCTTCGGGTGAGATCCTGCCGACGTCTGACGCTGAAAGGCCTGGACAAGGTTCCCTTGGGGGTCGATTTGGGGTTGTCCCCAGGCCCGGTAACCTTGCCGTACCAGATCACTGCACGCTGTTGAGAATCCTACCGGATCTGTGGAGGAATGAGAGACAACCCGATAGGGAATGCGCTCTTTTTCGATGCGACGCCCCTCCTCTTCGTGCCCCTTTTGTCGACGCTGTTCCTCATTCCGCTTGGCATCGTCGAGGATTTTTTTCTGGCCGGCCAGACCGGCGATAGTCGGCCAACAGGTAGCACATACGAGATACATATCGCTGAAGCGGCTGAATGGCGCAATATAGTCCGGAGTATGATCGGCGATATCGGATATTCGGTGAGAGTAATAGCGAACAGCATCATCAGTTGTTCGCCGATCCAAGAAGCGGGAGACGTCCGCGCCGGAACGCAACATCTCGCGAACAATGGGCCACGAAACCGATGTTTCGACAGAATGTTTTCCGCAAATATGGCATGGACGCGTCAGGCGATAGACAAATTTTGGCGCGAAGGCTTGGAGATTGGCTCGGCGGGTTGCGGGATTTCGTAAGCCTTTTCTCCCTCGATCGATAAGGGGAATCGCTTCCGCAATTCTGGGGTGATTTGCGATCGCCGTAATGAGGCTGCCCCATTCCCGTAGTGCTCTCCCGGATTCCTGCATGATCTCCAGGAAGACGGCACCGTTCATGGTGGCGTCCGGTGGGATAACCGTTATCTTGAGGGCGTCAGATAGGGAAGCCACGCCCATAGGCAAAGATGAGTCTGTCATGCCGTCTCCTTTTCTTCTTCGTCCGGTGCGTGGTGATGTCCCAACCGATCACCGACACCCGCCACATCCTCCGCGAGCGCCATCAACGACCTCCGGTCCCACTTCTCGGTAAGTTTGGCCCACTTCTCGGACTGGAGTCGCTCCCAAAGTTTGGTCAAACCAAACTCAGCACAGATGGATCGAGTGCTGTCGGCATCATAGGCTCCGCTCCACAATCCCGAAGAGCCGGCGAGCAGCGGTGGGGCTTGCCGCCAATCCATAAGGCGCCTGTTCCGCTGAATCCGATAGACGTGGGCCGCAACCGCATGGGAACGCTTGTCGGTCACTTGGCCTGCGGCGACCGCCTCACAGAGCGCCTCGATGGTCTTGTGGGTCTGCAACAGCTTGACGGCGGTCTTGAGTCCAATACCGGGCACTCCGTCGATCCCGTCGGATTTGTCGCCCGCCCAAGTCTTGGCCGTCAGGTATTCCTCGGGATTGGCGAACGGCCCATCTTTCACATCCGGGGTCGACAGGGTCTCTATGGTGACGGTTTTCTCGGTTGCGGGGACAAAGATATCGATGTGGGGCGCCAGGGCCTGCCGCCAATCCTGGTCGTCCGAGACCAGGGTAATGCGGTCGATCCCATAGCGGGCGAGAGTTTCTGCGTCCTGACAAAGGCGCCCGGCCAGATCATCGGCTTCAGTGTTCTCGTTACGCAATTGCGGTATCCCGAGCGCGTGCAAGAGCCGCCCGGCGTGGGGTTTTTGGAGTCGCCAACTGTCGCGCGCCACCTGTTGTTCCGGGGTCTTGTTGCGGTTTTGCTTATACCCCGGATAGAGGGCCTCGCGCCAGGCGGCGTGTCCGTCCCAGACCACTACAGGAAGCGCTCCGGGGGTACGCTCCACGATCCGCATAACCGATTGCGCCATCCCAAAAATACCGCCGGTAGGGAATCCCTCATGGCTCATTTTGGCTAATTGGGCGACGTGGAGCGAGGCATACCCGATATTGTTGCCGTCGATGATGAGAAGATGGGTCATGGCGCACCCATCGACGCTACTGAAACCCTGATCATCAGAACACATCGTCATGCTCCGGCCCAAGATTGACAAAACGCGTGTACTGCCCCTGGAAGGAGACTCGGACGACGCCGGTCGGACCATTGCGCTGTTTGCCGATGATGACCTCGGCGATACCCTTATCTTCCGTGTCCGGGTTGTAGACCTCGTCGCGGTACAGGAACATGACGGTGTCCGCGTCCTGCTCGATGGATCCAGACTCCCGCAAATCAGACAGGACGGGGCGCTTGCTCGGCCGCTGCTCGATAGCACGATTCAACTGCGACAAGGCGACCACCGGGGCGCCGATTTCGCGTGCCAGGGCCTTCAGGCACCGGGTGATGTGGGACAACTCCGTTGCTCGGTTATCCTGAGAACGGCGGCCGGCGGTCCCCGACTGTAGAAGTTGCAGGTAGTCGACTACGATCAGCCCGAGACGCGGCGCGCTCCTCTTCTCTTGGTCTCGCTGTAAACGGCGCGCGCGCGCGACCATGTTCTCGACCGACAACGAAGGCGTTTCGTCGATGAACAGCGTTTCCTGCTCGACCATTTCCGCCACGGTTGCCGTCAGCCGCGGCCAGTCGTCATCCCCGATGCGTCCGATGCGTAGATTGTGGGCCGATATCCGTCCCCGGCTCGACAGCATGCGCATAGCCAGCTGCTTCCCGGACATTTCCAGGGAGAAGAAGCCCACCGAGACACCCTGCGCCATAGCCTCTTCCGTCAACGCCAGAGCGAAGGCCGTCTTACCCATGGAGGGCCGCGCGGCCACGATCACGAGATCGTCCGGTTGGAGCCCGGCGGTCATCTCGTTGATATCGGCAAACGGTGTCTTGAGCCCTGTGATCGCGGAATCGGCATGGAAGCGCTTGTCGATGTCGTCTACCACCTCAAGCAGGAGCGGCTTGATGGGCAAGAATCCCCGCTGCCCGCCTTGATGGCCTTCCACGGCAGCCCGGATCTTTTGTTCCGCGGACGCCACTGCGCGCGCAGCGTCGGGCCCGGGGTTGGCTTTGGCGCACTCTTCCTGGATCTGTTGCGCGGCGGCCATGACGCGCCGCAACAAGGACCGCTCTAAAACGGCCTGGACGTAAGCCGGTAAGTGATCGATGCCCCCAGTGTTTGATGCGGTAAACGCTAGGTCCGCGAGAAAATCCGCGCCGCCCAGTCCCTCCAGAACCTTGGTGGGAATCGCTCCCGCCACGGTAATAGGGTCGATCGGCCGCCCGGAGGCTTGGACTTGCCCGATGGCCGAAAAGATGTGCGCGTAGGCAGCTTGCGTAAAATCCTCGGATGCCACTTGCCCGGCCACGGCGTCCCAGGCCTCCTGCCCCTTGGCAAGCAATAGGGCGATGATGGCTTCCTCCGATTCCGGGGAAGAAGGCAGGTTTTCCTGCAACATGCGCGCGTTCATTAGCGTCTCCGTTGTTGGTGTAGCACGATCTTGCACCGTGCTCTTGCGTGTAGCATAATATACTGGCACTATACACCTATGCAATATAACAAGGAGGGATATTTGTGACCGAACAAGACGCGACTGAACAACGACTGACAGTCCCGGTTCAACGTCGGCCCGGATATCGGACCTTCTATGCAGCCACCCTGAAGGTCGGGTGGAGCCCGTATGCTCAAGGCGCCTTATCGATCGATGCCCTACTCTGTCGCGGGACCCCTTCTCGATGGGAATGCCTAACCACCATCATCATTCATGAAGTGGCCCTACGCGCTTTCCTGTTGAGCAACCGGAAAGATCGCAAGCGTGGCACGCCCCTCAAGATCGAGCCGGACATCAGTAACATCGTTGACCGCAACGACCATCAGGTGTTGACCGCAAGCGGGATATTTCTACGACAGCCCGAACGCAACGAAAACAACAACCTGTACCTGATCGACTGCCTTATGGATAGCGCCCTGATCGTCGAGGAACAGTTCGCGCTCAAGAACGGTTTTTGGGTCCCCGCCGGCGAAGGAAAGGTGGTCAAGGTACGCGAGGTCATTGGGACGCTGGTCGTCCAGGAGCCGGCCCTGGCCCGGCTTTACGAGGACATCAAAGCCCTCATCAAACCACAACAGACTGAAGCGAGGATGGAGCCGTGACCAAAGACACACAAACCTCCGCGACCGACAAGCTCGCGCGCCTAGCCACAAGCTCGCCGCCTGCCGCGCGCGGACTGACCATGCTGGTGAACGAAAACTATAACCAGATCAAGGCCGCCCGCAAAAAAGGGTGGCCTTGGGCCGATATTGCGGATGCCCTTGATCTGCCGTCCGACAGGGTTTCCGCTCTCTCCTCGGCCTATGCCCGGCGCAGGCAACGCAGCAAGGCCGTTGCGGCGCGCAAGGAAAGGGGTGGCGACGAAACAAGGGCCGCGGCCCCCTCACCACCGCAGACGCCCAATAATGCGGAGCCCGCGGCAGAACCAGATACCGCCGAGCCGGAGACGCCCCTCGATAGCTGCGGTGCGGACGACGATTTCGATGATTGCGATTTTTGAGGAGCGGAAGGACACAATGCAGCCCCGATACATCACGCAGCGCAACCTGATTCACGAAGGAACGTCTTTCTTCATCGGCCAGGGATTCGTCAACGACCAGCGCGAACAGTTTGTGCTGCGAGACATTCAAATCAGCACCGCCACAAGAAAGGCGCACCTCGTGCTCGAGGAGATCGATAACACCGGGCGCGGGCCGCTCATGTTACGAGAACCGTCCGACATGGTGCGCGATCTTCGTTGCGGGGCGTGGGTTGCTGGATTCGCTGAAACCCGATGGGGGGGACGTTTCGCATGAGCGCCTTGGCTGAAGACCTGGAGATCGCTGAACCGCCTCCGGAACCGGGCGAATCGCTCACCGCTATGGCGGTGCCGCCCAATGAGATTCCGCCAGATGAACGTCCTGCGCCCAACAGGGACACCAGCGCCTTTCGCCTCTATATCGGTGAGATTCGCCGCGCGCGGCTCTTGACCGCCGAGGAAGAGCGGGAACTGGCGCGCCGCGTCCGGGCGGGCGATCGCGCCGCCCGCGACCGCATGGTGGCCGCCAACACCCGGTTGGTCGTACAGATCGCCCGCCGGCACACCTCCAACGGCATGGAGTTGGCGGACCTGGTGTCCGAAGGAAATGTCGGGCTACTTCATGCCGTTGACAAGTTCGACCCGGACCGCGGCTTCCGGTTTTCCACCTACGCTTCGTGGTGGATCCATCAGGCTATCCAGCGCGGCGTCATGAACCAGTCGCGAATGATTCGGATCCCCGTCCACATCCTCAAGGAAAGAACGACCTATCACAACGCCGAGCGCGACCTCTGGCGCGCGACCGGACGCAAACCAACCCCTGAAGAGGTCACCCAAAAGACAGGGCAGTCCGTTAAGCGAGTCCGCGACTTGCTGGCCCTGAATGATACCGTCACGTCGGCGGATGCGGTCAACAACTCCAACCCGGATAACGACGCCACCCTCATGGACACCTTTGCGGCCGAGGCGTCTTACGCCCCGGAGGCCCGCATGGAGGGGGAACAGGTGCTGTCCGGACTCGAAAACCTGTTGAGTATCCTGAAACCACGACACCGGCTGGTGATCAAGCGCCGATTCGGGTTGGGCGGATACGATACCAGCACGCTGTCCGAGATCGCCGCCGAGATCGGCGTGACACGCGAGCGCGTGCGCCAGATCCAGACGGAATCGCTCAGGCTGTTGCGCCAGCATGCTCGCGCCATGGGCATCAATATCACCATGTTCATTTAGCGGCCGATCAAACAGGAGCCCTCATGACCACGATCCCGGAAGCCCTTGCCACACTGGCCCAGTCGCCAGACCATAAGGTCCTGCATCGCGTCCCAAACCATGATGTCGTCTACCGGCCGGCCTCGGGCCGCGTATTTCGCGGCGCGGTCCTGGACACCGAAACAACCGGGTTGACCGCGGATGACACAATGATCGAAATCGCGATCGTGTCGTTCGAGTACGATGCCCGCGGCATCACCCGGATCGTTGATGTGGTCGACGAGCTTCAGGACCCGGGCGTACCCCTGAAACCGGATATCGTGGCATTGACCAGGCTGACCGACGCGGATCTGGCCGGCAAGCAGTTCGATAAGGAACGCATCGAGGGCGCGCTTCATGACGCGCGCCTCATCATCGCGCACAACGCGGGCTTTGATCGTCCGCACATGGAACGTGTTTTCCCGGTCGCCGCGGACAAGCCTTGGGCGTGCTCCCAGACCCAGATCCACTGGGTCAAGGAATACGGCATGGCTTCCGCTAGACTCGAATACCTGCTTGTGGCGCACGGTTTTTTCTACGAGGCCCACCGCGCCGAGACCGACTGCCGCGCGCTCCTGCACCTGCTGGCCCAGCCTGCCCCTGAGTGGTACGAGAATCGGCAACTGTTCCAGGTGTTGCGGGACCAAGCCGCCCAGCCCAGCCTCCACGTCTGGCTGGTCGATCTGCCTTTCGACAAGAAAGACGCGGCCAAGGCTGCTGGATACGTCTGGAGCGACGGATCGGCGCCGGGGAGCCACAAGGCCTGGCACAAGGACATTGCGACGCCCCAGGAGGCTCAAGAGGCGTTGGAAGCGATCAAGTCCTGGTATCGCCGTCAGGCCCTGCCGGTCGTCGTGACGACCCATACCGCCGCCACCCGGTTTTCGCAAAGGAAGGTTGCGGCCGAGCGGATCGATGTGCTTGAGCACTTAGCCGCAGAGGGCGTGATCGCGAAGGCGCGCGCCAAAATGGACGCCAAAAAGGACGATCTCGCCGAGATAACTCTGACCTAAAGAAGGTATCCCCAAAATGCTATCGATCTATTTTGCTGGCCCTGATCTCTTCGACCGTCTGCGGTGGCCGGATCATGTCGCGGAAATCCGACTGATCTGCGAATCCCTCAACCTCCACCCCGTTTTTCCGGTTCCCGATGAACCGATGTCCGGTCTTGGTGTGGAACGGCCCGGAACGGCGCGTGACGGTCGTGTCGTCCGCGATGCCCGTCTCCACGCAATCGACAATGCCGACGCTGTGGTGGCCAACCTAACCCCGTTTCGCGGGGCCGAACCGGACGCCGGGACCGTGGTCGAGGCGTTTTACGCCGCCTTCGTAAAGGGCAAACCGACCGTCGGTTACATCGACTGGTCGAACCCGCATGTCGATGTGCATGAACTTTACGGACCCGACGGCAAGCCAATAACAGATGACAACGACGTCTACATAGACCGGCACGGGCGCGTCGTCGAGCAGTTTGGTTTGCCTATCAACTTGATGATCGCAACGACGGTGCATGCGCTGGTCGAAGGTCACGCCAAACGGGAACCGCTGCTGCGCAATGCGATCGAGACGGTCCGTCGTATCTACATGGGACGGCAGCCGTCCAATGAATCGGCGCGCAAGGCGGGGTGAATGACGATGACTGGTGTGTCCGACCAGAAGCCCAAAACCCAACAGCGCGGCCATTGCCAGTGTTGCGGCGGGGAATGGGCGGTGCCGGTGAAGACCGGACACATGAGCAAACACGGTTACCAGGTCAAGAATGGCTGGTTTGAAGGGCCTTGCGCGGGCGAGCGCTACCGCCCGATCGAGATCGAGCGGACCGTGGCCGACACCATCGTCGTGCAGGTTCACAGAGACGTTGCCGCACTCAGGAAACGTGCGCACGACCTGCGTAGTGGCACCATTGTCCCAGATACCGCCAAAGAGGGGCCATGGTCACGGGCCAAAGATATCCCGTTCCCACAGGCCTCCGTGTGGGAACAGAAAAGGGCGGTCGAATCGGAGATCCGTCGTTGCGAATCACGCGCGGATATGGGAAAGAGCTTTGCGAACCAGATTGAATCTATCGCAAACACTTTTTACGGGAAACCGTTGCGAACGGTTGCGGTGGATCCGCATCCACCGCCCATTCGGATCGGTGAGCAACGGGTTCTGCCCGCAGGCCCCGTCACCGTGATCCGTATTGATCAAGGATCCATCATCTGTCGTGACGACAGCGGACGCAAGAGGCGAATCAGTACGCGCCAGTGGCGCACTCTTCCCCAACCAGAAACGCCGCCTGTAAGAAGGAGCGCGCCCGCAGACACTGCGAGCCGAATGGCGAGGTTTCACGGAGACACTGATGAATGACGACTTTTATCGAGGACTGCCGATATTCCGGCACCGGCTGATCGCCATGGCCCGCGCCCTGGGGACGGGCGCGGCCGTCATCGGTTGGGCGCTGTGCCTGTGGTTGATGGTCGTCGACTGGACGTTACCGGCCGGAGAACACGCCGGCCCGATCGGCATGGCGGGGGCGACCGTCATCTGGGTGCTTTTGAGCGCCGTCCTGGTCTACCGCCATATCACGAAACTGGGGCGGGAGTCCGGATACCGATAGAACGATTACTCTGCCCGCCTCACAGGGTTCCCTGAAGGGAATAGAGAGAGGGCCCAGCCGGAGGTGGCGAACACCGGCAGCCGGGAGCGAGCGGGTTCCTCAGGATACACATCCTTTCGCTCGTGATCTCGGCAGCGATGGACCGCTCCGCGCCATGGATGGCGATTTTTTTGCAGACCTATTGCAATGCGGTATAGTGCGTGTACAATACCGACCATGAGATACACCATGACGCCAATTAGCATATTGAATCCGCGATCCTGCCAAGAGCAGGCGAGCATTTCTTTGTGCGCATGGCATTTTTACGGAATGGCAGATACAACGATTTCCCCCCCTCTCTGACCTCACGGTCGGTCCGGGGGCCAAGGCTTCCAGACCGGACACCAAAGCACCATCCATCCGATCCCGAAGCCCGAGCCCGAAGCTCTTTAACAATTTGGCGTAGTACGCAGGCGTGGCATAGTGGCTTGTGCCCGAGCCTTCCAAGCTCGAGACGCGGGTTCGATTCCCGCCGCCTGCTCCATATTTGTGCGCCCCGTCCTTGTGACGCGGACGCGAGGCTCTGGTCGCGTGGCTGAACGGCTAGGCGGCGGTCTGCAAAACCGCTCAAAGCAGGTTCGACTCCTGCCGCGACCTCCAGTACAACCCAAGAGAGCGCGGGGATGTTTCCCGCCATGCGAGGCATTCTGGTCGGCCGTGTCGAGAAAGATGCGTATACCGACAGGAACGTGTGTTCCGGACACACCGATCGGCTCGGATCGGCCACCAAGAGTAGTCGTCGCGTTCCCCGGGCATCCTGTGGACTCGGTGGCGCGGCGCATTGGGTTGGTGACATAAGACGGGCTGGGCCCGTGACCGGCTGTAACCCGGTTCCCTCAGGGCACGAGGTTCGATTCCTCCACCGCCCACCATTTTTTGGTCGATAGCCAAGCGGTAAGGCGCCTGCCTGTTAAGCAGGAGATGCGCAGGTTCGAATCCTGCTCGACCAGCCAGTTTTGGGTCAGTAGCTCCAATTGGTAGAGCGGCGGTCTCCAAAACCGCATGTTGGGGGTTCGAGTCCCTCCTGGCCTGCCATCTTTCTTTTCCGTGTTGGTCTGACCTCCACGCGGAGTCATTTTCGGGGTGTAGTTCATAACAGTAGAACATCCGCGCGGTCGCACCGCGGGGAAGAAATCTGGCGCAAATCCAGACACCCCGGCCCTTTTCGGGCCCCTAGCTCTAACGGGAGAGCGTCTGCTTTGCACGCAGAGGGTTGTCGGTTCGAATCCGACGGGGTCCACCATTTGTTGCGGGACAGCGGTCGCGTCCGGGTCTCATAAGCCAGGGACGGGGTGGTTCGACTCCATCTCCCGCTACCATTCCGTGGTCATAGCTCAGACGGGAGAGCGCTTGCCTCGCATGCAAGAAGTCGCCGGCATTGCATTGCAGGCCGTATGGCCTGTGGGCCGTAACATTGTAGGCCGTGTATAACCCCCTCTTTGTGGGGGCATGGCCTATGGCCCATTCGACTCCGGCTGACTCTCCACCAGAACGGAAGGTACCTAGCCGATGCTGACGGCTCGGTGAAAGGCGGCGAGGGGCGATCCGTCAATCGTCTTGATGACCCACCGAAGGGCCTTCCACTTTTATCAACGACGATCGGGGATGTAGCTCAGATGGGAGAGCGCCTGCGTGGCACGCAGGAGGCCACCGGTTCGACTCCGGTCATCTCCACCAAATTCCGGTGTCCACGAGCAAGGTCGTGGCGTGTACCGACAAGGATGTCTGCGGCAGGAGCGATATGCCTGCGCCGGATTCGTCACCGGCATCCTTTTCGCCCGGGTAGCTCAGAGGCCAGAGCGGCTGCCTTGTAAGCAGCGGGTCGGGGGTTCGACTCCCTTCCCGGGCTCCAATATCCTGGATGGTTGGCAGAGCGGTCGATCGCGCCGGCTTTGAATACCGGAGGCCCGCAGGGGTCCGTGGGTTCGAATCCCACACCATCCGCCAATTCAAGGGTTGCCATGCGCGCATGGTGGAATGGCAGACACGCTGGGCTTAGGACCCAGTGCCGCAAGGTGTGGGGGTTC
>JAJZZU010000287.1 GCA_021797365.1 Pseudomonadota bacterium
GCATCACAGGGTCGGGCGTCACAGCATCAAGCGCCCAAGGCATGGCGATGAGCTTGAACCCGCTTACATACGTTGCCGCAGCCGTAATCACGACAATCCTGATGCTAATCCTCGTCCACAAGATTTTCGGGTTGATCACATGGATCCCTGAAAACGTTATGCGCTGGGTCGGCGGGCAGGGGGTGCAACTCGGGGAGGGTCATGATGAGCAACGCGCTCGCGGCCACGTCGATGCGGTCGGGGCGTTTGTTAATAAAGGATCGGGCGCGCAAAAGGCAAGGAGCGCCGACGGTGCCGGCGAGGGACCGGGTCCGGGTGTCGGTGCGGGTGGGGGAGAGGGTGAGGAAGTGGGCGGCGAGAAAGTTGGCGGCACCGACGTTGCCGGTGGCGGCGATGTGGTTGAGCAGGCGCCACCAACAAAGCCGGAATAACCGATCCTGTAACAGTCAAAATGGCCCCGGCGAGTCCGGGGTTTTTTTGTGGGTGTCTCGTGCCCACGGCCACACACACCACTCCACCCGCACCGGGGCCGGCGCTTTCTGCGCCGGGGTTTGGTCAGGTCTTGTGGGCGATGATAGAAAAAGCTCCGTGAAGATGGGCGCGTCCGGGCACCACCTTTTCACGTCCGGGTTTTTGTGTACGGCATGGCACGATGCAAATCCGGCGCAGAAGCGCCGGGCACGATCGGTTGCAGGTTGGGTTGCAGGTTGTTTTTAAACCTGCAACCTTGTAACCTCTTGTTTTATATAGTCAATACGGCAAAAGGTTGCAGGTTGCAGGTTTAGATATAAAACTTCGCGTGAGATTGTTCCTCCGTGTTTTTTCCGTGTTTTTGAGGCTGGATATATGCTGTAAAAAGGTTTTGTGGGTCAAACCTGCAACCTGCAACCTTTCACTTAAAAACGCTTACAAATCAGTATGTTGTGGGGTTGCAGGTTTGTTTTGAACCTGCAACCGAACCTGCAACCTTTGGCTAAAACGGGCATCCCGACGCTGTATGCCGGGATGGGGGTGGGGTATGTGGGTGGGCTAAGGGGTGCGCTTGAGGCGTTGGATGTACCTACGCAAAAAGGTATTTGCGCGACGCCTTCCCACATTGTCCTTTTTGATCACGTCATGCTCCCGATCTTGCGCCTTAGTCCATGCCTTGTGATAACAATCTAGGATGCGCGTCCTGTTGGTCTGCGACAGGTACCGGATCTGCCTCTCGATGAATTTTTTGTCGTCGATCAGCAATGGCAGGTCCGATAGTGGGTCAGCATCGGACGTTGTGTCCGGATCGGGCGCCGCGGCCGTGTTTGTCTCCCCGGTATCACGCTCTTGATGCTGCGTTACTGTCGCATTAAAAGCCAGCACCAGCCTTGACAGCCCTTCATCTGACTGAACGTCGAACGGCAGCACGTTTCCGGAATCGTCAAACATTGTTACCACCTCCCGGCAATGACTTTCTTCTGTTCATGAGCCTGCTCGTTGAGTAGTCTCAAGGGAACCACGCGCACGACCTTCTTTTGTATCTTGCGTGCAGTCGGCTCTGTGGCTTTGGACCCCGCCGTGAACTTCAGACGGTTCCAAAACCGTTCAACGCCCAAGGCTGCCATGCCGTTATCAGCACACCACTTTTTGTAGTCTGTGTAAATCTCATCGCGCGGGGTCTCGAAGTTGGTATCGAAAACTACGCGGTTGTCGCGCCACCAAGAGAGTACGGAGTTGGTTTCTTGTTTGCACTCGTCCTGAGCTTCTTCCATGGCAGCGCTCATCATGGGGAATCGCCTACGTTTTATCAGTCGAACAAGCCCCTCAACCGCCCAATTCAATACGCCGGGCATCTCGGTTTCAGTAATTTTGGACACAAGCTCTGGGTCTTGCTCTTCGGTCGAGAACTGTTGCTTAAACGGCACCACTGGAAATCTCCGCCAGAAACCGTGACTTTGGTCTGAGATGGCTGGAGCTGAGTTTCCGAGGATGATCCATTTTGCTGAGGGATGAAATGTGATCTGGTCACGGTATTTCCTATCGACAGGGCAGGGACCGCCGCTCACTAACATTTTAAACTTCTGCTCGTTAATTCGCTGCGGGGTCTCATCGACAACCACCAACGACGCGTCGATAAGCTGAGCTAACTGGAATCCTTCCAGTGCGTTCAGTTGCAAGGAAACGACCTTTCTGTGTAGGCTTGATATAATCTGTGCCAACGTCGTCTTGCCATTGGCTCCGCCACCTATCCAGAAGAGTGCTGTCTGATAGCGGCAGTCGTGCAAAAAAGTGTATCCAACGTACTCCTGTATGTAGCCTTGGCTGTCCGGGTCGTCCGGCAAAACTTGGCACAAAAACTGGTCAAACCGTGTCGCCCGCGCGTTCTGATCATAGTTGCACGCGATCTGGTATGTAAGTCCGATTTTTTTGTCGGGTGGCAGCGTTTCGATTGCGCCCGTTTTGGTATCGATGTGCAGATAGACATTTTGCAGTGGCAAAACGACGGCGCTTTTTTCGGGGGCAGGTAGTGGGGTGGCCCCCATGACGGCGGCCTCGACGCATCGCCGCGCGATTGGTGGCGTAGCCTTGTCGGGGTATTCTGCCTGCAGCCATCGGAAGGCCCTGCTCTCCTCCACCGTAACATCTTGTGCCGCCCAGAAGCCCCCTGTCCACCGGTAAAGAATCCCATCGCGCGCCGCCAAGTCTGGGTCGGATCCGGCCAAGACGTGGTAGACATTTTCCGGAGAAGGTGGCGCGGCCTTCTTCTGTTTCTTTTCTGTCATGCCCGTCATGTCCGCACCCTCCGCTCCGTGGCCACCGTCGTCTTGACTCCCGCCGCGTCCATAGCTGCCATAATCTCCGCCGCCAATTGCGCCGCAAGGTCGGCCTGCCGCTCGGTGACGGCCTTTCCGTCCGCCACCGCATTAAGCAGCCCTACGGAGACAAACGCGGCGTGGGCAATAGCGCGAAGGCTTTCACGCGCGTTGCGCTCAACTGGCTCGGGCGGGGCGTACTCGCATCCTCGAGGCTTAAGGTCTCCGAATGTGAGGCCTAAAGCCTCCACGACATCCGCCCCGCCGCACCCGGCGTGGCAATGGAAAATGACGCGCCCGTCGGGCTTCTCGGTGATGTGTAAAGAGCCCGTGCGGTCGTCGTGGTTTGGGCATTTGGCCATCCAGGATGGGTGTTTCCCTGAAACCGACTCAAGCCGCAACAAAATAAGGTCGATGGGGGCGCTCATATGGCACCCCCAGGGAGACTATATAGGAGAGGTCGGGGTGGTTCGGGGTCGGGGTCGCCTCCACTGTCTGACCCGGACGACGTCGCCTGCGACGTTTGCGTGTGTCTTGCCCTGGCCTTATTGGTCCGGCGCATCCGACGGGCCGGGATGATGGTTCCGGTCAGCCGTGGCTGCCCCCGCAGGGCTCGCGCCTGCTGCATGCGCGCGCGGGATTCGTCGGGCGCGACATTCGCAAAACGCTTGGCGTCGTACTCAAGCATCCGCGCGATGTCTCGGCACCCATCCGGTGTTGACGTATCGCGACAGGTGTCCTGGAAGGTTTTGCTTGAAGATTTGCGAGGTAGTGCTATGATGTTAGTCATGCCAGACGCTCCTTATTAGCTCTGGTGCTGCACAGACCGCATGGCCCCCCATGCGGTCTTTTTTTTGCTTGTCAATAAGCCTAGCCGATTTCTCTCAAAAAAACAACCGTCCGTTCTTCCACCCTATTGTATGTGTTAAATAGGGTAGGAAAGCACACACTAGAACGGTAGAGCGACCTGCTCTTGCCCCCGTACACCCGGTGCCATCGGTAGCGCCTTTGGTGGCCTACCTCTGCGCGATCGTGGACGCCGTTCGATATGGGCGCTTCTAGCGATGGGCCGGGGTGGCGGCAGGAAACTTCTCTGTGCTACGACCCCAGCCGCACGGGCCAGGATCTGAGTCACGGTATTTTTGACTTGTCGCTGAGATACCCCAATGGCACTGGCTGCATCAGCGACGCTCATGCCTTTTGCCAGCGCTGACAAAACGTCCGCCCCCGGCGTTCCTTGGAAAAGGCTCCAGAGTTGCCGGTAGCGCGCGGCGGTCAGCCCGCGCACGATTGGCTCGCGTG
>JAJZZU010000288.1 GCA_021797365.1 Pseudomonadota bacterium
CCTCGACCCCCTCCGTCTTCGAGCCCCTGCTCACCGTCCCGTTACGCCCTGCCCACCACAGAGTGCCGCGCACTCACCGGGTCCGGTTCATTGAGCACATCTGGGTTCATTTAAATGAGCGTTGAGGCGCTTGGTGAAATGGTCAGACCCTTACATTCCATCCACCCTTCACGGCATGAGGTCGCCAATCCGCAAGGTCCTATACCACTCGCCATACAACCGTGTAAATCTAGTCACAATGGCCTCAATTAGCGCACGCCTCTGCACAAAAGATCCCTCGGCATCCGCAAGATACTGCGCTACGAAATCTCCTTCCGGTGTTGTCTCTATCCACCGCTGGCAATCGTCCCTATGGATAATTGAAGCCCGCATCCGCGCATCTTGGTCCACCATTCCGTACTCACCATCAATAGGCGTTCCCTCGGACAGCTTCCGCGCCGGGCTCCTATCCCCATCGGAACGATTCGCCTCCAGGGGCCACGCCCTGAGATTTCCAATGGATTTATGCCAGTCGCGCACGACATTCGGGATATTCTTAAACCCGTTTCCATCGTCATTGCGCAGATAATTCTGAGGATGAATGTGATCAAAGTCCCAGGGGCGGTTTGTGTCCTCCAGCATTTCCGGCTGGGACGGGTCAAACTCTGGAAACCATGCTCTCGTCCATCGTCTTTGTGCGTAAAGCAATATCGATCTATTGCTCCATAAGTCATCGATAAACTCCCCCCACGCCTGCTGGTACAAACCCAGAATACCATCCTCCTCAGCTTCCCCTTGGGCCTGCCACATGGTCCCCACCCTGCCTTTGTACCACTCTTTAAGAGCATGAGGCATAGACCAGACCAGCCGATCCCAGCGGTTCCATCCCTCGTTTCCGTTCTCCCAAATCGAGCTGTCCCGATTTCCAATACCAGGAAAGTTCGCAGCCCCCCCTGTTACACGAAGCTGTAGAACCTGCTCGAGAAGCGCCGGACTGACCAGCGGACCCATACGCCGAGTCCCATTCCTTCCTAGGGCCCAGGTTTTCCGGAATCTCGGCCGGCTAAAGAAACTCAGGATTTCGTCCGCCGGGGCCCTCTGTAGATCGCCCCAAATCGCAGACACGGCACCGCTCTTGTCATGCGCAAACCAAGCAAGCGCGGTCAAAAAACCGAGGATCTTCCGCTGGTCTCCATCCGCCAACGCGAGAGGATCACTACCGCAAGTCAACGCGCGATCAATCCAGCAAAGCAAGAGGAAAAAGACATCCGGTGCTTTTTGGGCCAGATCAGTGGCGAGCACCGCTGGCAACGCGTATGCGGCATTTCCTTCCTCCCCGTCGTTTGCCACGAGTAGGCGATGCGCACATTCGAATACGCGGACACCGTCCTCCGTTACAAACTTTTGCAAATCATTCGCAAAATTCTCCTGACCCCGGGTCACACCGTGCATGAGACGCCGAAACTCCGGAACCCCTGGCGAGGCCTGCAGCCCGGACGGATCGGTTTGACCTCTCGCGAGGACAAGCCTCGCACACAAAAGGCATATGCGTGATGGTGTCGCCAAGCGATGGCGCAATTTATCAATAAAGGCGGGTGCCTCCGTCCATCGCGCTTTCAAGAGGGAATAGATAAGCTCCTCCCCCTCGAGTACGGTCCCCCCACTATTGAGGCGCACAAATAGCGTTTCTATGGGGTCCTTGGCATCTTTCTGCCCCTGCGGCGCCACCTCGTAGTCAAATGCAATCTCCACGGTCGCCACTTCGTAAGGCCTCTCGCCCTTCAGGATGCCCCAAAAGCGCTCGATGATTCGCGCGAGACGCGCCCCATGCGGTCCTTCCCCAGATAACGCCAGGCCGCTCTTTGCTTTCTGGGCATTGTGGTGGTCTGATGTGGACTCCGAAAAGAATAGTAGCTCGCGCATTTGGCAGCCCAGAGAAGCCTTCGCCGCCTCAACACTACTACTTCCCATGACGCAAGATACGATAAGCGCGACCGGAATAGGCGCCTCTGCGTCCCAGGGCCACGTCGCAGAGAGTGGGATACTGTAGGGTCGCGCATCCCGGTAGATCGGATTTGTTTCCTTATACGCTCTAATCGCCTGGCGGATTTGACTGATACTCAGGGTTTGGGCTGGGTCCGTTCTTCTGTAGCCCCACGGATGGGCTCGCGTTAATACCCGAAAAACATGCTGGATGGCCCTTCCTGGCGGTTGCTCGCCTACGTCGAGCCACAAGGCACCTCTTATCGACTCGTCTATCCCTCGGGGGTTTAAAAAACCAAGCGCTATACCGGTGGCGCGTTGCTGACCGTCGAGCAAATGGTGGGTTGGGTCGGGGACGCCGTCACCCTGATGCATCGCGCCTTGCGCGCCATTTACCTCATTGAATGGCGTTATCAAAAACGCGCCGATTGGGAACCCGGATACTATCGAATCCCACAAATCTTCGACTTGACGCGCCTTCCACACGTATCCGCGCTGTAACGCGGGCAGAGCCGCTATGATATCCCCTCCCCGAACGGACTCGTTCTTCACCTGCCATGCGGCGATTTGCGCCAAGGAAAGAAGCCTTACACCCGCGTTACCATACCCTTCACTCTTCTCCATCTCTCTCGACCCCCTTATTGTCCGGTGCCCAACACTGCCGCACCTTTATGGTTTGACCATACCTCGAACTCGCGGGTGCCTCACTACACCGGCGCAAGTCTTGATTCCGCATCGACCGTCTCGCGATAGCCACCGGCCAACGCACGCACGGCCGATTCGGGATGCTCTTGATCCAGTCGGCTACATTACCCATGCCTAAGCCCACTGCGCATCGGGTACTACCGCCTTCCATACGCGGGGATTTCCGAATTAGTCACCGTCCCCATACGTCATGCTCCTGCGCTGCTAGTTGCAATCCCAATTGTCTGTACGACCCCGTTTCTGATGGACAACGACTCCCGAGTCGAATCCACCATTCCCCTTAAGCCATCATAAAAGTCCCTGCGACATCACCGCCATCACGGTCGCTATGCTTCTTCAATGCTCCCATGTGCGCCATTTCCGGCGGCATTGATCTGTCTTGGTTCGGCCCCGTAACGCAGTGCAAGGTTTCGTGCCGTTCCGGCCATTGCCTTGCGCAAGGGGATCGGCTTCACTACCTCCGCCTTCTCCCCAAAGCCCAGGATCCACCAGCGCAGCTGCTCCGTTTCCGGGACGGTCGCGTTCACCCGCACCCGTCCGTCGGGCGTTGGCGTCAGGCGCTGATCTTCGCTCAAGGGCGTCTCTGTGAGGTGGCGCGCGGCGTCGGATGCGAGCCAGAGCTCGAGTCGGATGATCCGTCCGTCTCCAAAACCCATCCGGCCCGAGGCGATATAGGCATCCAGATCAAAGTCGGGGGGTCGGACTACGGGGGCCTCGAGCGCCGTGACCGTCTTCATGCGATGCAAGACCAGAAGAAATGGGTCCGTGTAACCGAAGAAGGTGCATACGAGGTACAAAACGGCGCCGCGCTGCACGAGTCCCAGCGGATGGACCGCCTCATACGTGATGGGGCTTTTCTCGCCGGGCTTTAGATAACGGATCTGCACCTGGTGGTCTGTGAGGAGCGCCTCGTAGAGGGTTCTCTGGACCTCGGGGGCTATCGGCGGCACCCGCAGTGTCTGCGTCGGGGAGACAACACGCACCTTGTCGGTCCAGGAGCGGCGCGTGGGGCCGGCCTCGGCAAGCCGCGCAGCTGCAAGCGCGAAGGCAGGCTGCAAGTCCGCCAGGACCGCGGGCGGTAACAAGGGCCGCAGGTGCTGCTCGACCAGCTGAAAGGTCAACGCCTGGGACAGGGTGAGACCGGGGATCGTAAGAGCAGGGGCATCCGCCTGCCAGCTCCACCCAAAGGGCTTGCTGCGTTCATCAGCGAGCAGCGGAAAAGAGACGGTCAGCCTTTCGAGGTCCCGCTCGATCGTGCGCTTCGTGACCTGATACCCGGCCTTGACGAGGTGTGCGTGGAGGTCCGTCGCGGTCGTCTTGGCGGGATGCCGGGGAATCCGCCGCAACATCTCCCACTGGCGCAGAATCGTCTCGCGCTCACCGGCCATGGCCGCCCTACGCGCGCGCATGACGCCGCC
>JAJZZU010000289.1 GCA_021797365.1 Pseudomonadota bacterium
GCCTTCTATCTCCCCGCGATCGGGAGGCGATGGCGAGGCGCGTCAAGACCGTCGAGACCGAGATCCTGAAACTGCGCAGGCAGATTCGCAAACTCGGGGCGGGTCGGTGATGGCCGCGCCGGTGCTCTTCGATCCGGTAGACCACGACGCGGTGCAAGCTGCCGCGACCAAGTTCTATCGGCACATTCGGCGGTGTGGAAGATGCTGCTTATTAGACGAGCGTCTATGCAAAACCGGAAGGGCCCTGCGGGACGCGAAATACGAGGCTGTGGCACAAAAATGGAGGCGATGATATGGACGATCAAGTAGTCAGCGGTTCGGACATCAACTGGGCGTCTAGCGAGCGCCCTGTCGTTTCGGGGCTGTGCGCCGTTATCGGTGTGGCGGTCGGGTATGTAGTGGGGCTGGAGGGGCTGCTATGGTGGGCCGGTAGCCCCCTCACGCCGTTGCGTGAGGTCCCCGGCTGGGCCTATCACATCATCCGTGTCTACGGTGTCCTGCCGCCAGTGGTTGGCGGCTGGATACCTGCCGCACTGGCGTCCGGGCTCGGGATTGCCTGCGGTGTTGGCGGATGGCGGCTGGCGACGCGGAGCAATGTTAGGCATATCCGTGGATTCATTTTACACAGAGACCCGCTGGCGGTCGCGCGGGCCTTGCGCCCTGGCCGGGATGAGGTTCCCGGCATTCGTATCCACCCCCAGATCCAGATTTCGGCACGGCAGGAGACCCACCATTTTATGGTGGTCGGTGGGACGGGTGCGGGAAAGACGACCGTTCTCTGGCCATGGATTCAGCAGGCGATCGCCCGGCAAGATCGTGTGCTGATTTTTGATAGTAAAGGGGACTTCACACAAAAGGTCCCCGAGCCGTTCACGCTTCTGTCTCCGACTGACGGGCGATCCGCGCGCTGGATCCTGGGACACGACATCCGCACAAAACTTGAGGCGCAGGCGTTGGCCACAACGCTCATCCAAGAGCCGCCGGGTGGATCGAAATCCGACCCGATGTGGATCCAGGGGAGCCGGGCGTTGCTCGCTGGCCTTATAACGGATCTGCAGGCGCGGTTCGGGGAAAAATGGGACTTTTCCCACCTGGCTTACGAGTCCGCGGCGGCGCTGGCGGATTACAAACGGCTGAAAGCCATCATTGCGCGCGAGGCCCCGCTATGTCTGGCTTTGCTAGGTGGTGAGGATGCGAAGGAGGCCAACCGCACAACGATGGGGTTTTTGATGCAGATCGTCAGTAGCCTGACAAACGTCATCCACATCGGCGTTGCCACGCACGATCACAAAGCTAATCCGGGGTGGAGCGTAAGAGGGTGGTTGGCTGGCAAGACCCCCGGCACGGTCGTGCTAGGGTTTCGTGGCGAGCAGTCCAAAGAACTGAGCCAGGCTTTTGTGGCGTCGATAATAGAACGGGTCGTAAGGCAAATCGGAGGGATGCCTGATGCGGCGCCAGAGAAGAGAAGGATATGGCTATGCATCGACGAAGCGCCGGAGGCGGGACGCATACCATCAATAACGACATCGCTAACAACGCTGCGCAGTAAAGGAACTCGGACCTTGCTTGGATTCCAGACCCTCGCTGGCGTCAGGGAAGTCCATGGGCGAGATGCGGCGCAGATCTGGGAGGGGCAAGTCGACATCAAAATTATCGGGAAGCTGGGGGCGACACCGGATCAGGAGTGGGCATCGAAGCTGTTGGGTGACAGGGAAGTTGAGCGGTATACGCACCAAACAACCCAGTCTAACGGCGTTGTGTCGAGGTCCGGATCGTGGCAACGCATGCGTGAGCCTCTTCTGATGCCATCGGCCTTTGGTCAAGAATTCGGCATGCAGAAAGATCGGCGCGGGCGACTGCAAGGCCCTCGCGCTCTTGTGATCGCGGGAGGGCAAGCCGCTGTCCTTGACTGGCCCCTCACTCCGCGTACCGTCTTGCGGGATCCTGTGATCGATGCGCGCTGGATTCAACCGGGCTACAAAGCGCCTGCGTGGGGCAAGGACCCTCCGGCCGTAGCTCCGGAGATCGCTGGATCGCTTCCCCAAAAATCCGAAGACCCAAAAGGCCCAAAAAGGGAAAAGGGTGAGGACGGTAAGACGAAGCCGTCACCAAACATGGTGCCGACGCCTGGGGCTAACAAGCCCGCACAGAATGTCGGTGCGGGAAAACCTGAACCCGACCCTTTCGGCGACCTTGTCGCCGGCGTGCTGGCCGACACACTCGTGCCAGGCGCGTCCATCGTTATGGACGCCGCGAACATAGCAGGCGACACCACATTAACCGCCTCTAGCGCGTCGTCGTTGCTGCCTGGAATCACGGAACCAGAGCAAGGACTGGAACATGAGTCGGAACCAGATGACCGCGACCCCGCCGACTGAGCGAATTTCCATCACGGGGCTCTAGTAAGAGCCCCATATCTTAGGAGTGCCATCATGCGTAAGCTATCTACCTCCATAGTCGTCATAGCCGCTTTGTTTTCCGCGTCTCCCGCCTACGCCTTTGGTGGGTCCGGTGTCGCCATCACGGGCTACTGTAAGTCCACAGGCCTACTCGCCTCCGAGTCGAGTCTCATATCTATGTCTTCCCAGGTCTCAGCGCTCCAAACCAGCCTGATGACGCAACTCCATCTGATTGGCTCATCGATCGCCTCCCAGGAAGGCGCGCTCATCTCGACCATCGACTCCCAGTTCAAGAACGAGAACAACCAGATCCGACACTCGGCCAACGCCGCGCGCATCGGCCAAATCAAGGCCCAACAGGCGCTCGCGATGGCGCCGGACCAGCAGCCCCAGAATATGTGCGACGCCCCCGGTCTCGGCGCGGGGATCCAGGTCGGCTCGCAGACCAACGCGGACCTTACGCAGAAGATCGCGGCCGCCAGCAATAGCCACGATACAACATTCACACGCCCCATTGACGCCGACGCCGCCGTCATGAAAGCGCCGTCCACCGTCTTTGGTCCCGCGCCCCCGTTTGTACCCGGCGGCAGCCTGTCGCCGGTGCAGTCCGGCATCGCGTCACAATGGATCAACGCCGACACGGCCCCGTATCCTCTACCAGCGATCCCGGCGACCTCGAACCCCTCGCCGAGCGCGATGCGCTACGACGCCGCCGTGCGCGTCGACACCGCACGGTTGGCGGTGCCCCAGGAGACGGAGGCGATGATCGTAGCGCTCCATACCGCATCTCTCAATGTCGGAACCTGGCCCTCGGATACCTGGGCGGCGATGACCGACAAGAGCGGTGGGGTGCCGCCCGGGGTCGTGAACGGGCACATCTCGGACAATGCCTTGACGCGCTTGCAGGTCGCCGCGCGCTACGCGAACCCGTCGTGGTATGCGGGCCTCGCGACGAAGAACACCGAAGGTCTCTTGCGTGAGGTCGCGATGATGGATGCGGTGCGCATGCATATGCAGTACACGGAACTCCGGCTGACTGAACGCATGGCGATGATGATCTCGCAGATGGCGGCCCAAAAGGCCAATGCGGCGGCGCGCCATGATGCGGGGGTGCGGGGATGAGCACCAAAACGAAGAGGGTAGTTATGACTAAACTGGCGGTCTTTATGATGGTGTGCTGGCCAGGGTTGGCGCTGGCCACAACGACCGCTAGTTGCGGCTGGCTGAATAGCGCCACTCAGACCGCCACAAACGCAAATGCGGCCGTCGCCGCGCAGCAGATCCGGACGGCCAATGCGCCGATGGCGGCAGGCCCCTTACAACAGTGTCTCTCACAGATCCAGAACCTGGGGGCGGCGTTCAATTTCGACTTCCCGACAAACTTGTTCGGATCTCTGTTGAGTCAGGCTTGCACGATGGGCGCAAGCACGATCAATGCCGCGACCAATACCTACATCAACCAGAACATCCAATACCCCGGGATTGTGCAAGCCGGGGTTGGGGCCGGGCAGAGTGGGCTCAATTATTCCGTCAATAACAATTCATCGGCGATGGCTAACACGATCTGGAGCCAAGCTGTTGGGCCGGGCATTCCTTAAAAAAAGGGGGGGCTCATGAAACTGGAAAAGCTAGGAAACATCTGCAAGGTCGTGATAGCGGGCGAGGTGCTGG
>JAJZZU010000290.1 GCA_021797365.1 Pseudomonadota bacterium
GCACCCCCCTCGTCCTCGGGCGGCAGACCCTTGCGCACCGCCTCCACCCCCAGGGTCTCGACCATGGTCTCGTAGCGCGTCAGTATCTTGCTCACCTGCTTTATGTAATACGTCTGGACCTCGGTCGCGGTATCGACGGCGGTGAGCCCACCCCCTATGACAACCGCCGGGAGCCGCACCTGCAGGTTGGCGAGGCTCGTGTCCTTGCCCGCACCCGTAAGCTGCAGGGCCATCAGAAAATCGCTCGCCTGACGCATGCCGCGGGCGAGGCTGTTGGTCATGGGTATGACACGCGGCAGGCCGGCCCCGGTGGCGATACAGATGTGATCGAAGCCGAGCGTCCAGGCATCATCGACGCGTATCGTCCCGCCGAAGCGCACGCCCCCCATGATACGCAGGCGCGAACGGCGTGCGAGGCTGAGATAGATAAGCTTCAGGAAGTTCTTGTCCCACCGCACCGTGATGCCATATTCGGCGACCCCGCCGAAACCCAGCAGGATGCGCTCATCAAGGTCCTCGGTCAGCTGCCTCCAGGACAACACGGGGCCGGCCACGATCGCCTCGGGCAGCGGTTCGATCTTGAGCCCGTCGATCCCCAGCACCGCGCAGCCGGCGCGGCTCAGATAGTGGGCCATGGTGAAGCCTGCCGGCCCCATGCCCACCACCAGCACCTTACGGCCGTTATCGACACCCGGCAGCGGGTCGTGCTGGAGCAGGGGGTTCCAGCGCAGCAGCAGATCGTAGATCTCGACACCCCAGGGGAGATCGAGGACATCGGTGAGCACCCGCGTCTCGATCTGCGGGATATTGACCGCGTCCTGTTTCTGATAGATGCAGCCCTTCATGCAATCGTTGCAGATCCGGTGCCCGGTGGCCGGAACCATGGGATTGTCGATCATCACCATGGCAAGCGCGGCGATATTCAGGCCGTCGCGGCGCAAAAGATTCATCTCCGAGATCTTTTCTTCCAGGGGGCAGCCGGTGAGCGTCACGCCTAGGGGATCGACCTTGAGCCCAAGCTCGGGGACACCCTTTTTCTCGGGAAAGCCCTTCGAACAGAAATCCCCGTCATGGTCATGACAATACAGGCAATAGTGGGCCTCGCTCTGGATGTGACGCGCATCCATGCGCAGGTCGGTCAGATGGAAGCCGTCGCGGCGCCGGAACCCGGCCTGCGGCCCCTCAGCCATGTCGACGCCGTAGCGCACGACGCGGTTCACGGGCACGAGATGGGTGTGGTCCACGCGCTCAGGGAGCAGAAAGCTTGCCCAGCCGGAGAATTGCGCACGGATGTCGCCGTCGTTCAAGACCATGGCGCACCATTGGGTGAGGCGCGTGATCTCGGGCTCGTGACCCTTCTCGTCGGCCAGCCACTCCTCGCCCAGGCGCGCGATCGCCCATTCCCGGTCGCTTTGCGGCAGGCCGCGTTTGCGCGCCTCGTCATCCAGCCAGGCATCGAGATCCGCGAAGCTTTGCGGGAAGTCCCCGCGGTAACGCCGGGCCCGGCGCTGCACAAACTGCTTCTTGAACTGCATGACGCCGTCATGGCTCACGGTCGCGCCCTGCAGGGCCGCCACCTCGCCCTCGATGCCAAAGAGCTCGGCCATGAACGCGTCGATATGCGCGGCCACTGCCAACAGGAAGGTGCTATGCGCCACCGCCGACTCGGCCGCGGCCCCGGCGCGGAAGGCGCGCAGGCGCGCGGCGAGCTCGGCGTCGCGCGCCTGGACATGGTCCAAAAACTCGCCATCGAGGCGCGCAAGCCCCTCGCGCGGGAAAAGATCCTCATAACGCCAGCCGCGCGCCAAACGCAGCGTGGGCGTGGCGGAGGCGGCTTTCTGTGTGTTCTCATCGACTGACATGATCCGATCCCGAAGTGGCTGTGCTATGGGCGCGCAAGGCCCGATCGTGCGCGGAAGGCCTGACTGCCGTCCCCGACCCCGCTATGCTGTAGCCGTATGCCGCCCGGGACCTTGATCTGATCCCGCCCGCATGCCGCCGGCCACCCCCTAAAGATAACCCGAAACGCCACGCGCGTCACAAAGCGCGGCCATCGGGCGCGATCGCGCCGGGGCCGTCGGACCATGGCGCCCGAGACCCGAGGCCGAGACTTGGCCGGTGTGACAGGCTGCCGGCAGACACCGGTCGCGGAAATCGGGTAGAGTGGGGACCGCGGCGCGCCAAGCACCGCGCCTGAATGCCTGCCAAACCGCATACGGACATCCTTGATGTTACGGCTCCTTGAAGTCCGGCTCCCCCTGGATCACGACGAACACGCGCTGCGTGTCGCCATCGCCCGAGCGCTGCGCGTACCACCGAGCGAGCTGCGCTCTTACACCATCGCCCGCCGCGGCTATGATGCGCGCCAGCCAGATCGCATCATGCTCGTCTATACGCTCGACGTGACCACAGGCGATGACGCACGGCTGCTGGCGCGTCACCGTAAAGACCCGCACATCGTCGCGTGCCCCGATACCCGCTACCGGCCGCCGGTGCAGGCATCGCGTCCGCCGCGCCCGCGCCCGGTGGTCGTGGGCCTCGGGCCCGCCGGCCTGTTCGCAGGGCTCTTGCTGGCGCAGATGGGCCTTTGCCCCATCATCCTGGAGCGCGGCAAGCCGGTCCGCGCACGCACCGCCGATACCTTCGCCTTGTGGCGCAGGAAGGTGCTGAACCCGGAGTCGAATGTGCAATTCGGCGAGGGGGGCGCCGGGACCTTTTCCGACGGCAAGCTCCATAGCCAGATCAGCGATCCTCATCACTATGGGCGCAAGGTCCTGGAGGAGTTCGTGCGCGCCGGCGCACCCCCCGAGATCCTCACGATCAGCAAGCCCCACATCGGCACCTTCCGCCTGGTAGGGGTTGTCGAGCGCATGCGCACGACCATTGAGGGGCTGGGCGGCGAGGTCCATTTCGAGAGCCGGGTGGTCGACATCGACCGTACCGGCGGCGTCATGCGCGGACTTACACTCGCCGACGGCCGCACCCTTGAGGCCCGTCACGTCATACTCGCCATAGGCCATAGCGCGCGCGACACCTTTGCCATGCTGCGCGACCGCGGGGTATTCCTGGAACCCAAGCCGTTTGCGATCGGCCTGCGCATAGAGCACCCGCAATCGCTCATCGATCGTTGCCGCTTCGGGCGCCACGCCGGCCACCCGCTGCTCGGCGCCGCCGACTACAAGCTCGCCCAACGCACCTCCGGCGGCCGACCGGTCTACAGTTTTTGCATGTGCCCGGGTGGCACGGTAGTGGCCGCGGCCTCCGAACCGGGGCGGGTGGTCACCAACGGCATGAGCCAATATTCGCGCAACGAGCGCAACGCCAATAGCGCGATCGTGGTGGGCGTGACACCAGCCGACTTCGGCAACGACGACGTCCTCGCCGGAGTGGCCTTCCAGCGCCATTGGGAAGAACGGGCATTCGCCCTGGGCGGGGGCACCTACGAGGCCCCGGCCCAGCGTCTCGCAGACTTCCTCGCCGGCCGGGCAAGCCATGGGCCCGGCGATGTCATCCCCTCCTACCAGCCTGGGGTTCGCTTCGGCGACCTGAGCGAGGTCCTGCCCGACTACGCCGCCGACGCCTTGCGCGAGGCCCTGCCGGTGTTCGCGCACAAGATCGCAGGCTTCGCGCTCTCTGATGCGATCTTGACCGGCGTCGAGACGCGCACATCCGCCCCGATCCGCATCACCCGCAACGACGATCACCAAAGCCGCAACACCCGCGGTCTGTACCCCACAGGTGAGGGCGCAGGCTACGCCGGCGGCATCCTGTCGGCGGCCGTCGACGGCATCAAGGCCGCCGAGGCCGTGGCCCGCTCACTTTCCACCCGCAGACAGGCCGGGAGACAGGGATCAGGAAATGATCCGGGTGATGGACGGTGATCCGGGGATCGCCCGAACCGATGCGATTTGCGCATGTGCGGTAAAGGGGTTTCGCTTACCCCCCAAATACCATCTGCACGCCGACTAGGATCAATAGGACACCGAACACGCGCTTCAATTGCGTGACCGGCAGGTTGTGGGCGAGGTGCACGCCGAGCGGCACGACCAGCAGGGCGACGGTG
>JAJZZU010000291.1 GCA_021797365.1 Pseudomonadota bacterium
TTCACGCTCGAGATGCTTATGCATGTTTTCGATCATCACGACGACGGCGTCCATCATCACGCCGATAGCGATGGCAATGCCCCCCAAGGACATGATGTTCGCGGGGATCCCCTGCAGCCACATGATGATAAAGGCGATCAGGATGCCAAGCGGCAGGGCCACGACCGCCACCAACGCCGAACGCACGCGCCACAAAAAGATCAACGCGATGAGCGCCACGGCGGCGATCTCCTCGAGCAGCTTTCCGGTCAGGGTGTGGATGCTGCGCGCGATGAGCGGTGCCTGACTATAGGTGGTGACTATCTGGACGCCGGGCGGCAGGGATGTACGCAGCGCCCGCAGCTTGCGTTCGACGCGATGAATGACGAGGTCGGCGTTACCGCCCTGGTCCATCATGACGATCCCGCCCACGACCGACCCTTCGCCGTTCAACTCCGCGAGACCATTGGCGAGCTCGGGCCCGCGCTGGATGCGCGCGACATCGCCGAGCATGACCGGCACGCCGTCGTGAACCCCGAGCGGGGCACGCGCCAGATCCCAGAGCGAATGGATATAGCCTGAGGTGCGCACGATATAGCCCGTCGATCCCATGTCCACGACCGAGCCGCTGGTCTCGCCGTTGGCGGCGCGGATCGCGGCCTCTACCTGCGGCAGGGTCACCCCGTAGGCGAGCAGCTTCTGCGGGTTCACTACTACCTGATACTCGGAGACCATGCCCCCCAGGGTCGCGACCTGGGCGACACCGGGGATGGCCTGGAGGGCGTACTTCAGGGTCCAGTTTTGCAGGGTCGTGAGCTGCGCCAGGTTCTCGGTCCCGCTCGGATCGGTAAGGGCGTACTCGAATATCCAGTCGACCCCGGAGCTATTCGGTCCGATCGCCGGTACGACCCCGGGTGGTAATCGGGACTGCGCCTGACTCAGATACTGGAGCACGAGGTTGCGCGCCCGGTAGATGCGCGTGCCGCCCTTGAAGAGCACATAGACATAGGAGTCGCCGAACATGGAGTAGCCGCGCACCGCAGTCGCCCCCGGCACCTCCTGGAGCGTCGTCTCTAGGGGATAGGTCACCTGATCCTGCACTACCTGTGGGGCCTGGCCCGGGTAGCGGGTCTTGACGATGACCTCGGCCGGGGAGATGTCCGGCAAGGCCTCCAGGGGGATGTGGGTCAAGGCCAGGATTCCGGCCACGAGCAGGAAACCTGCGGCGATCAGCACCAACACCGGATTCGTGATACACCAACGCATGACGGCCTTAATCATGGCGCACCCCGCGCTTGGCCGAGGCCATACTGTGTCTTCCAGGACCCCGGGCCGTCGGCACCGGCAGCATGCGGGCCTGCACGGCCTGAAACTGGGACTCGGAATACAGCAGGAACTGCGCGGCATCGACCACCTTTTCGCCGGCCGTAAGGCCGCGCTTTATGACGGTCCAGCCGCGACTCGAGGGCCCGAGCACCACTTGTACCGGCAAGAAGTGTCCCTGACCGCTACCGATCATGACGAAATCGCCGCGCCGGGTGCGCAATACGGCGCTCGCGGGGACCGCCAGGGCCTGGCGCGGACGCGTAAGGACGGTCGCCTGGGCGTACATGCCCGGTCGCAGGGACCCGCCCTGCGTCGCGACACTGAGGCGCGCGGTCACCGTGCGCGTCTTGGGGTCGAGCGTCGGGTAGAGGAATGTCAGGTGTCCCGCCCACACTCGTCCCGGGTAGGCGGGGAGCGTGAGGCGCACGGGGTCGCCGATACGCACCCAGGGCAGCTGTGATGCATAGATCGCGACGTTCACCCACACGCGGTCGAGGTTGGTGATGCGCATGAAATCATGACGGGGCGAGATATGGCCGCCCTGATGGACGCCGAGGCGTTGCACCACCCCGGAGACCGGCGCTGTGACCGGGACTACGCGTAGCGGCCGCCCGCGCCGATCGAGCGCCCGTATATCCGCACGGGTCAGTCCGAGCAGGCGCAGGCGGGCGCGTGCGGCCAACCCCAAGCGCGCGTTACCCACGATGCCCCGAACCGCCCGGGCAACGAAATATTCGCGCTCGGCCGCATATAGGGCCGGCGCGTAGACCCACGCCAGGACCTCCCCGCTACGCACCGGATCGCCCACGGCGCGCGCATTGAGACGCTCCACCCACCCCGAGAACCGCGGATTGACGGCATAGACCCGATTTTCGTCGACCACCACGGTTCCCACGGTGTGGATGGGACGGCCCATTGGCCGCAGTCGTACCGAAACCAGGCGAACGCCGAGGCTTTGCCTAAGGCGCGGATCGATCGCCAACCCCGGATGGGCGGCGGCCTGGGTGCTGGGCGCATAGACCGGCGTATAGGCCATGCCCATGCTGTCCTTCATCGGGTGGTCCGAGTGGATGCTCGGATTCATGGGGTTCGCCCAATACAGGATGCGGCGCTTGGCCTTGACCGCCGATGGTGATGGCGGCGGGGCCGACGTTGAGGGCGGGCTTGCGGGGGACGACGCCGTGACATAGGCGACCGCCCCCACGACGCCCGCGATGCCCACACCCGCGATCAGCAAACCTTTCCACTTATTGGCCATTGCCGTATCCCCCCGATCGTTGTGTCGTCAGCCAGTCGATCTCGGCGGCCACGGTTTCGAGATCCTTGCGCTCGGCGAGGCGCAAGAGTGCGTACTTCAGGACCCGCTTCTGGGCGGCCAGGGCCGCGGTCATGCCAAGACGCCCGGCGGCATAGGAACCCAGGGCCGCGGAGAAGGCCGCGCGCGCCGTCGGCAAGAGCGACCTCTGGGTGCGCGCGAGCTCGCGCTTCAAGGCGGCATGGAGGGACTCGGCGCTACGCAAGCGCCGTGTCAGGGCGAGACTCTGGTCCTCGTAACGGTAGCGCGCCTCGAGACTGCGGGCGCGCGCGGCATCAAGCCTCTGATCCTGGCGTTCGGCCGGGAAGATCGGCAGACTCACAGAAAGGCCGACCGACAACCAATTGGGGCTACCGGGGAAAAAGTCCTTGCCATAGGCGGCCTTGACTGTGATCGCCGGCCAATAAGCGCTCTTGGCGATACCGACCGCGGCGCGCGCCGCGCGCCATTCATCGCGCGCCGCAAGCAGCGAGGGCTGACGGGCCACGCCCCCGGTCGCGGGACTGGGGACGGGTAAGGCCGGCCACTGGGCGGCGAGCGCTGGGGGGCGGGGACGCGCCAGGATCTCGGCGATACGCGCCCGCGCGGCCGCACCGCTTGCCTGGAAACGGTCAGCGCGATTGTGCAGGGCATCGACGGTCAGCTCGGCGCGCAGGACATCGGCCAGAGAGGCGCGGCCGGCGCGATAACGGGCACGGGCAGCGGCAAGGGTCTCCCGGGCAAGGCCTTCCTCGCGGGCAATGGCCGCCATGGCCTTATGGGCATAAAGGGCCGCAAACCAGGCCTGGCGCAACAGGAAAACGATCTCGGCGCGGCGCTCGTAGCCGTTCTCGACGGCAGCGCGCATCGTGAACACGGCCTTGCGCCGCCGGGCGGTGAGCGCGCCCCATGCCGGAAAGGCCTGGCTCACGCCGAACTGCACGACGCTCATCTGCTGCTGGCTCAGGGAAAAATTGTTCAGGGGCACGTTCTGCGCACCAAGAGACAGTTGCGGGTCCGGCAACTGCCCCACGGCCACCGCCTCGTGACGGAGGCCGACCGCCGCCTGACGCAAGCCCTCCAGGCTCGGGTTTACACGCACCGCCAAGGCCTCGGCCTGCGATAGGCGCAAACGCGGAGCGGCATCGGCAGAGACGCAATGGCCAAGGCCCATGGCCACCGTCGCGAGCAGGACAAACGCCAAGACGGCGTGTGGAATGTCGGCTGCAGGATGGGCGGCCGGCGGACACAGGCGGCCGCGTACATGACAATCTGCGGTCTTGCCATAACGGAACCGGCGGCAGTACGGGGGCGTAGCGCCGGGTACATCACGATCATCGGGGTCTATCACGGGCAGTCCTCGGTCATGAATCGACGCCTGCTCTACGCAGGGCCTTTCAACACCGACGACCGCTTAAATCAGGAGG
>JAJZZU010000292.1 GCA_021797365.1 Pseudomonadota bacterium
GGTCTTGCCCGAACCAGTCGGACCGGTCACGAGAAAGATTCCATGCGGCTCATTGATGAGCCCGCGCAAGGTTGCGAGTGTGTCGTCCGGCATCCCCAGGGCCCCCCGGTTCAGACGGCCCGCCTGCTTATCCAAAAGCCGCATGACCACGCGCTCACCATGCGCGGTCGGAACAGTAGAGACGCGCACATCGATCGGCCGGCCGGCCAGCCGCAGGGTGATGCGGCCATCCTGGGGCAGGCGCTTCTCGGCGATATCGAGCCGCGACATGATCTTGATACGCGATACCAACACCCCATGCGCGGCCTTCTGGGGCTCGATGACGTCGCGCAGCACTCCATCCACCCGAAAGCGCACCACAGACCGCGTCTCGAACGCCTCGACATGGATATCCGACGCCTGTTCGCGCACCGCCTGCGTGAGCAGCGCGTTGATGAGGCGCACCACGGGGGCATCGCCCTCGCTCTCCAGAAGGTCCTGGGTCTTTGGAAGATGCTGCGCAAGTTCGGCGAGATCAAGCTTGTCGTCGAGATCGCCCATGATCTGCTGGGCCTGCGACATGTCGCGCGCATAACCCGTATTGAGCGCCGCCAGAAATGCCTCTTCGCCTACGGTGTTCAGCTTAAGCGGCCGTCGCAGCACGCGCTCGAGTTCCGCCAGTACCACCCCAGGCACCTGCGCGCGCTGCCAGACCTCGACCTCATCGCCGACAAGCCCCACGCTCATCACGCCATAACGTTTGGCGAAGTGGTAGGGCAACTTAGCGACCCACTCCTTATCCAGTGGGCGCTCGATCATCTCAACCATGGGCGGCACCTGCGGGCGTTGCTCCCTTGTGCGTGGGGTGCATTCCGGTCCCGGCGCGATGCTCCTTAAGGGGCGCCAGGTGGGGCTGATGGTAATTTGGCAATATCACCGACCGTGAAAACCGTACCGCGTCCTCCTCGGCCTGCATCATGGCGTAGCGCGAGGCCGTGAACCCTTCGCTCTGCTCGCTGTTGCGTACGATGACAGGCTTCAGGAAAACCATGAGGTTGGTCTTTTTCTTCACGCGCTGGCGGTACCTAAATAAGTTTCCTATCCACGGTATGTCGTCCAATAATGGTACCCCCTGCCAGTTGTTCTCGACTTCGTCACTGATGAGCCCGCCTAGAACTATGGTCTTGCCATTGGCGACGATAACCGTGGTCTTCAGTTCTCTCTTATTCGTGATGAGGTCGACCGCGCCGGAAAGGCTCGGCGCTATGCTCGACACGTTTTCATAGATCTGCATCTTGATGTTGTTGCCAGCCGTTATTTGCGGCTTGATCTTTAGCGTAAGGCCCACGTTCTTGCGCTCAACCGTCTGAAATGGATTGACGCCCACTGTACCTACGGTTCCCGCGGTGGAATAGCTTCCGGTTATGAACGGCACATTCTGGCCGACCATGATCTTCGCTTCGGTATTGTCGAGCGTTAAAAGGTCCGGTGTCGAAAGGACATTCACGCCCGAGACCGATTGCAGGGCGCGCGCAAATGCCGATAGTCCGACGACCGTTTGTCCGCCAGCGAGCTTGACAGTACCGCTTATGAACCCGAGCGCAAGGCCCGCGTCATTGGCCAGGTTCGAAGGGCTCGCCGCGGTCGAAACGATTCCTGATCCCGTCAATGGGAAGTTCGTGACGCCGCCTACAGCGCCGCTCCCGGCCGGAGCCGCACCTGCCCACTGCACGCCGAGCTCGGCAGTGTTATCGACCGTGACCTCGGCGATGAGCGCCTTGACGAATACCTGAGCCCGGCGGATGTCGAGTTTTGCTATCACCGCGCGCAGGCTGTCATACACGGCATTGGGGGCGTTTATGATGAGCGCATTGATCGATGGATCGGCCTGGACGAGCGAGGCCTTGATGGCACGCGCCGAGACACGGTTGCGGACCTGGGGAGCCCCCGGCGGCTCTCCCGGCAAGGCTACCGGCATCACCGGCCCGCTCTGGCGCTTGTCGGCACCCTTCGCCTCCCCCTGCAAAAGACCGCGCAGGATCTTGGCAATCTTGGTGGCTCGGGCGTTTCTGAGATACACCACATGCGTGGTCCCCCCACTCGCCCCGCGCGCATCGAGCCTACGCACGAGCGCCTCTATTAATCTGAGCTTCTTTACGCTCGCGGTACGCACGAGCAAGCTGTTGTTGCGCGTATCCGGCACGATGTAGACAGGGCTGTAGTTGCCGCTCGGCATGCCCGCGGCGTTGGGCAATTGGGCCTCGCCCAGGCGTACAAGGAGATTGGCAATGTCCACCGCGGACGCATAACGCACCGGAACTATGGCGATAGGCGCACGCATCTCGGCCTCTATCCCGTAGACGATACGCAAAAGCCTGCGGATATTATCGGCATCGTCGGTAACGATCAGGGTATTGGTCGGCGCATAGGCAGACAGGATTCCCGCACTCGACATCAAGGGCCGCAGAAGAGGCATGAGCTGCGCCGCCTCGCCCTCTTCGATCGGTATGATCTGGGTTACCAATTGATCTCCCCCACGCGGCCAGTAGCCGCTGACCGGCGCCGCCTGACGGGCATTGGCTTCAGGCAGCACCTTGATCACGCCACCCGGGCCCGCAACCGCCGCAAACCCTTGCGCCTTCAAGGCGCTTACAAAGATCTGGTAGGCGGCCTTTACGGATACAGGGGTGGTCGATACGATCGTCACTTTGCCCTGCACCCGCGGATCGACCAGGAAATTTTTGCCGGTAAGCTTGGCGACCGTGCGGATCACGGCACGAATGTTGGCGTTATTGAAGTTAAACAGCATCTCGCCTGGCGGAATCTTGCGAGACGTGCCGGCGACCGTCGATCCGGTCCGGGCCATGGCCGGCCCCGTACCGGAACTCGGCACAGGGTGTGACGGAGGCGTAGTCGCAAGCGGGGTACGCGCCCCCACCACGGGATGCCCCGGGCTCGGACCCGTGTGCTCGTTCGCGGCCTGGGCCGGCGATTGCATGAACGCCAGTAACAGCGTTAGGACGATCCCCACCCATGACCGACTAACACACGGCCGGCTACATACCCACTCACCCATCGGTACTCCGTCCTTAGAAAGGGTATCCACCACACAAACGGACTCATGGGGCTTGCATCGTGTACTGAAAGACCTTCATGCGTCCGTCGCGCGCCACATCCACTGTGACATCGCCACTTTTGGCGCCAGCGATATAAGCGCTGACCGCCGCGCCCAGGGAATTCACGGGCTGCCCATTCACCTCCTCGATCACATCCCCCTGACGCAGACCGAGACTCGCAAAGGCCGGCGCAGGCGCACCCTTGACCAACACGCCACCCTCCGGCCCAGGCACCAGCCACGACTTCAAGGTGGCATTCGATACGCCCGCAAACGCCGCCACTACGGATGGCTTCACGGGGACGGTCACGGCGGGCGCCGGCCCCGAGGGGCGGGACACGGCGGCCGCCGCCGGCAGGGAGGGGGTTACCGATGCCGGTGGCGCCGCAGGCGTCCGGGAATACAGCAAAAGGCTCTCGAGTCGGCCGTTTTGCCGCAGAATAGCCCGATCCGCGGTGACGGCCGCCAGAACCACGCCCGGGGCCACGCTGGTCCCGACGAGGTATGGACGCACTTTGCCACTGGCCCCAGCGATCAGAGCCACGCCCGGATGACCCGCCACCAGTCCCGAAAGGGTCAGCGCGAGATGGCTTACCGGAATCGCCGCCAGCGTCGTTGCCGGCGACTGGCCGAATAAATGGCTATTCAGCAATACCCGCAGCGGTGGCGGCGCTGACTGGGCACTTGTGACGGGGGACGATGCGACTCGCACCGGCGACGAAAGCACCCCCCAGGTCCAGTGGGCCAGGACTGCCGCAAGACCGATGATTGCGACGCCATTGACGACCTTCGCCGTGCGCGGCTTGGCAGAAGCGGCGAGAAGCCGCCCACCGAGAGCCTGCCAGGACATTTTGCTCTGCTGCCATTGCTCCGTTTGCATTGGCGCATTATATCCGTCCGCCACGCGCGTCCCATCCTG
>JAJZZU010000293.1 GCA_021797365.1 Pseudomonadota bacterium
AGTCAGGATTTCAGAGGGGCGCGGCCCGCTTTCGCCGGACACCGGCATCCAGGACGTGTTTCGTCTCCTGGCGCACGACCGCGGGCGGAGCGCGGCGATCGCGGTTGCGGTCGAACGGGCCTTTACGGCCGGCCGCAAGATCCTCGTCCTTACCGAGCGTTGCGATCACCTGGAGGCCCTGGCCGAGGAGTTGAGGGCGCGCGTGACGCCGCTCTTTGTGTTGCAAGGACGGATGTCGAGGAAGGCGCGCGTGGCCACGCGTGCCGCGCTCAAGGCGTTGCCCGCCGACGCCGCGCGTGTCGTGCTCGCCACCGGGCGCCTGGTGGGCGAGGGCTTCGATCATCCGCCGCTCGATACCCTGGTCCTGGCCATGCCGGTGTCGTGGCGCGGGACCTTGCAGCAATACGCGGGACGCTTGCATAGGGCGCATCCGGCGAAGACGCGCGTCGAGATCCTAGACTTCGTCGATACCGGCCATCCGGCCCTCGGCCATATGTGGGCCAAGCGCCGACAGGGCTATCGGGCCATGGGCTACCGGCTGCGCGAGCCGTCGGTGGACGCCGATTACGATCCCGAAGGGTGAGGCAGTCGCCAGGGCCGGGGAGGGGAGTCCCTCGCCGTCGAGCGGCGGGATGAGCGGCTTTTGGAGGTATGGGGCAGGCCTGGGCGGCGGCCTTGCCACCGCCGGTTTTGGTTGCAAGGGCCTGTGGTATGGGTTGTTCTGGGCCCGAGGTCCGGGAAATCCCCAAGGGACCCCTCTGAAATCCTGACTAAATAAATCAACAACCCTTGACGGCGGTCAAGTCGAACAATATTAGCGGTTTCTCATAATGTCGCCCGCATCCCGGTCCTGTCCGGGATGGCAAGACGTCCACTTCAAGGAGGCATCATGGGGAGTTCGCAGACGCTTTCGGGACCGGGGGACGACGGGACGCATGACGTCGTCGTCCGCAATCTCAAAATTGCCCTCCTGCTGACGCTCGTCGTCACGGTCGGCATACTCATCTACGGGGTCTTCGTGACCTACAGCAAGGCGCCACCCCTACCGGGGCGTTTCCTGGACCCCCAGGGGCAGGTGTTCATGACGCGCCACGATGTGGTGGCCGGCAAGGCCGCGTTCCAGGAGGCCGATCTCATGGATTACGGCAGCATCTATGGGATGGGGTCATATTTCGGGGAGGACTACACCGCGCAGTTCCTGCACGCCCTGGGACGGCACACCGAGCAGGCGCTCGCGAAGGCGCGCTACGGCAAGGGCCTGCGCGCCCTTACCTTGGGACAGCGCTACACCGTGCGCGCCAGGATGCGCGAGGACCTTCAAGGCATGGCCTTGCGTGATGCCCAGGTGACATTGCCGGCGGCGCTCGCAAACGCCGCGCGTGAAGTCCGCGCACGCGCCGTGGATGAGCTCCTCCATAACCACTTCGCCCATGGTTGGACGCGTCCCGGCGGCTTCGATCACGCCAAGGCCCAACACCTGGCAGACTTCTTGATCTACAGCGCCATGACCACGGTCGCGCGTCGCCCCGGGCAGACATTTTCCTATACCAACAACTGGCCCTATGCGCCGACCGAGGGCAATACCCCGACCACGGCCACCTTCATCTGGACGTGGGTCTCCTTTGCCTGGGTGATGTTCGCGACAGGGGCTGTCATCTATCTCTTCTACCGCTACATCCACACCGAGGACCGCTCGCCGCGCGAGGTCCTGATCGCGGGCTTCCCGCCGCTCACCGAGAGCCAGCGCAAGACCGGGAAGTACTTCGTGACGGTTGCCGCGTTGTTTCTCGTACAGATCGCCGCCGGTACCCTCATGGCCCACGACTATGCGGAACGCGCGAACTTCTACGGCCTGTCGCTCGATCGGATATTGCCGTTCGCGTTTTTGCGCAGCGTCCACATCCAGCTGCCGATACTTTGGATCGGCCTTGCATGGATCGGGGCGGGGCTATTCATCGCCCCCATGATCGGTGGCGGGGAGCCCAAGGGTCAGGGGCGGCTCGTGGATCTCTTGTATGTCGCCACCGTGGCGATCGTGGTCGGGGGACTGTTCGGGGACTACGCCGGCATCAAGGGCTGGTTTACCCACGGTTCCTGGTTCTGGTTTGGAAACCAGGGCCTGTCCTACCTGGAGCTCGGGCGCGCCTATCAGATGGGGCTCTTTGCCGGGCTCAGCTTCTGGAGCGTGCTCGTGGGGCGGGCCATGTGGCCGGCCTTGAAGGCGCGCAAGGGATTCCTGAGCGTCGAACACATCCTCTTCTATAGTACGGTCAACATCGCGCTCTTGTATGTATTCGGCATGATCCCGGTGACCTCGATCGCGAGCTCCTTTACCATCACCGACTTCTGGCGCTGGTGGGTCGTGCATCTGTGGGTGGAGCAGGCCTTCGAACTGTTCGTGGTGGCGGTCACGGGTTACTTCCTCATGGCCTTAGGACTCGTGTCGCGGCGCACCACGCTGATCGCGATCCTGTTCGAGACCATCCTCGTGTTCCTCGGTGGCGACGATGGCATCGGCCATCATATGTACTGGGTGGGCGATCCGGGGATGTGGCTGTCAGTGGGCAGCCTCTTCTCCTATATCGAGGTCCTGCCGCTGGTGCTGCTCGTGATCGAGGCCCTGATCGAGCAGCGCGATCTGATCCGGTCCCAGAAGGACTTCCCGCATGCGCTGGCCTATAAGTACGTCATCGGCTCGGCGTTCTGGAACTTTGTGGGCGCTGGGGTGTTCGGGGGCGGGCTCATCAACGCCCCACTTGTGAATTATTACGAGCACGGCACCTTTCTGACGCTCGCGCATGCCCACACGGCCTTGTTCGGGGCCTTCGGTCTCATCGCCATAGGCCTCGTGTACTTCTCGCTGCGCTATATGAACGGCGAAGGCTCATGGGACGAGACCTTGGGGGCCACGGCGTTCTGGCTCTTCAATGCCGGCATGGTGCTGTGGCTCACCTTGAACTTCTGGCCGATCGGCTTTAGGCAACTGGCGGCCGTGTACGAGCACGGCTATGCCTATGCGCGCAGTCTGAGCTTCTATAACACCACCACGACCTACCAGTGGCTGCGCATGCCGGGAGACATCGTATTCTCGGCCGGCGCCTTGCTGCTCGCAGTCGACATCGTGCGCAAACTCAGGGTCCTGTGGGGCCGTAAATCACCGGCGGCGGCCGGCGGTCGCTTGACCCCGGCGCCGAGGAGGTCGCTATGAACACGGCATTGGGATGGGGTCTCGCGGCCCTGGTTGGCGTGACTGCGCTCTCGATCGACATGTCGATCATCATACCCGCGCATGATGCGCGCGCGGCCCGTGCCGAGACCGGCGCCGCCTGGGCGTTGGCGCGCGCGGCGCTGACCCATGCGGGCCGCTCGTGCCAAAACACGGTGGCGCAGTCAGGCGGGCTTACGGCACGGCCCGTCGCGCAAGGCGGCCGGTGCGTGGTCCATGTGACCATCCCTGCCGATCCCGGCGTCCCCGCCGTCGTCAGGGGCGTGCGCCTCGCGGCGGTGGCGGAGGGTGGGGCGATCCTGTGCGAAGCCCAAGGCGGGCATGGTGCGGGGGCCCAGGACTTCCCCGCAGCGTGTTCTTATCGGCCGAGCGGCATGCTGTTGTAAGGCCATATCTCTAGGGTGCGAGAAGGGGGCTTCGGCCCCCTTTTCTTATGGGGCGCCGCCGTTTTCCGTTCGCAAGCCCTCCGCCGATGCGCGAGTCTTCGCCACGGTCTCGCGATTGACGCCCTGGCCGCGTCGGACCGATGCGCTCAAGGGCCGCGGCGTCCGCTGCAGGTCCCGCTAAGAGACTGCGCTTGGCATCGCTTCAGGGCCTGTTGCGGCGAGCGACCGAGATCGTTCGTGGAGTGGGCATTTTGTGCAGTGCTATGCCCATGACGATGAGGGTAAGGGTCCTGGCGGACATTCCATTCATGGAAATGGCGCAGGCCAAGGCTTGCGCTTGATGGGTTGAGGAGGGAGAGGGGTGGGTGGCGCGCGTTTTGGCGC
>JAJZZU010000294.1 GCA_021797365.1 Pseudomonadota bacterium
CGACCGCCGGCGTACGCGGATAATGCTCGATCACGCGTTTGCAGCGGTCGGCGGTTGCGACATAGGCGCCGTGGATATAATAGTAACGCGCCACCGAGATATCGTTGCGCGCAAGCATGTCGATCAGATAATTGGCGCGTTCCGCGGAATCGGTGGCATAGATGCTGTGCGGGTACTTCGTGACTACCGTCTCGAACGCACGCAGCGCCGCGCGCAAGGCGGTGCTGTCGCGGCCACGGAGCTGGTTGACACCAAATGTGCGCTCTATGATACTTTTATTTTTGTTGAAATTGACGAGCCCTTCGAGATAATACGCATAGGCGACGCGTGGATCGGTCGGATGGAGGCGTATGAAGCGCTTTATGGCGGCTATCGCGGCGTCCGATTCGCCGGATTTGTAGTAGGCATAAGCGACGACGATCTCGGCCTGGGCGGCATAGCGGCCATAGGGATAGCTGCCCTCGAGCTCCTCGAGCAGTGTCACCGCATGATGGTAATTGCCGGCTTTGAGGGCACTCACCGCGTGCGCATAGAACCGTTGGGCGGGCCAGTGGCGGACCTTGTGATGGTCACGGCCGCAGGCGGCAAGGCTTGCAAGGGCGACCGCAAGACAAAGACGGGACAGGGGACGACGCATGACTACCTCTCTGATATGCCGGTGCAAGCTTAACCGGATTTGACGTGAGCGAAAAGGGTTTGACAGACGAGTTCAGGTTTTGTCTGGAGATATCTCCGGCCGAGGAGGGCTTGAGGTTGGATCGTGCACTGGCGCGACGGCTGCCGCAGTACTCACGCACTACGCTCCAGGGTTGGCTGCGTGACGGGCGTATCACCATAGGCGCGCGGCCGGTGAGCGCGGCGGCGCCGGTGCATGCCGGTGAGTGTGTAGCCTTCGATTTGCCACCGCCGGCACCCGCGGATGTGCTTGCCGAGGACATCCCGCTGTCGATCGTGTTCGAGGACGACACCCTGATCGTGATCGATAAGCCTGCGGGGCTGGTCGTGCATCCCGGCGCCGGCTGCGCCCGGGGTACATTGCAAAACGCGCTCTTGCATCATGTGCCGGATCTGGCGCCGCTTGCGCGCTCGGGGATCGTGCATCGCCTCGACAAGGACACCTCGGGCCTACTTGTGGTAGCGCGCACCGAGACCGCGCGGCTTGCGCTCATCGGGCAACTCAAGACCCGTGAGATGGGGCGCGAATACGAGGCGCTCGTGATCGGTACGCCACCGGCGGCCGGGTTTGTGGATGCGCCGATAGGACGCGACCCGCGCCACCGGACGCGCATGAGCGTGCGCCGCGATGGGCGCCCGGCGCGTTCGGATTTCGTGGTGCTGGAGCGCCTCGGCGCCTACAGTCTGCTTCGGGTGCGGCTGCACTCCGGGCGTACACACCAGATCCGTGTCCATATGGCGTACCTCGGGTTTCCGCTCGTCGGCGACGAGACCTATGGCGGGGGGCGCACGCGTCATCTTCTGGACCGTCAAGCCTTGCACGCGCGCCGCCTGACGGTGCGTCATCCGCGCACCGGTGAGTCGTTGGTCTTCGAGGCCTCGCGTCCGGACGATCTCGCGAATATCGTGGCGAGGCTGCGCCGCGAGAGTCTTTCGTGATCCGCGTACTGCCGGCCGCCTGGCCCGTGCTCGGTGTGCGCGCCTTCACCACCTGTCGCGCGGGAGGCGTGAGCCAGGGTCCCTTCGCGTCGTTGAATCTGGCCGCGCACGTCGGCGATCACGCATCCGACGTGGCCGCCAATCGCGCGATCCTGGCGCGCGCGTGCGGGTTGCGCGGGCAACCCCTCTGGCTGCGTCAGGTCCATGGTCGCACGGTGGTGGATGCCGGCGTGCCATGGGCGGAGCCGCCCGAGGCCGACGGCAGTTTTAGCACGCGTCGCGGCGTCATGTGCGCCGTGCTTACCGCCGACTGCCTGCCGGTGGTGCTCGCCGCCCAGGATGCACGCTGCGTGGCGGTACTGCATGCCGGATGGCGAGGGCTGGCCGCCGGCATCCTCGAGGCCGGTGTCATGGCGCTGCCCGTGCCGCCGGGCCAGCTCGCGGCCTGGCTTGGGCCGGCGATAGGCGCGAGCGACTATGAGGTCGGGGGCGACGTGCGCCATGCCTTCGGCGCGGCCCCGCACGCTGCATTCACGACCACAGATGGGGGGCGCTATCGCGCCGATCTCTACGCGCTGGCACGGCGGCAACTGCAGTCGCTTGGGGTCAGGGCGATCCATGGTGGCGGATTCAATACCTTCCGCGACCCAGATCTCTACTCTTATCGGCAAACCCCGGTCTGTGGACGGATGGCGACCGTCGCCTGGATCGTCTGATACTAAGCCCCCCGACAACGGTTTCCAGGAGGCGACGCGATGGCCAAGAGCCTGCAAGGCAAACGTATAGCCATGCTTATGACCGATGGAGTCGAACAAGTCGAGTATGAGAAGCCGCGTGCGTTCCTTGAGGAACGCGGGGCGTCCGTGGAGCTCATCTCCCCGAAAAAGCGCGGCGAGCAGATCCAGGGCTTCAATCATCTGACCCCCGGTTCGCAGTTCACCGTGGAAAAGGCGGTCGAAGACGCCCATCCCGAAGATTATGACGCGCTGGTGTTGCCAGGCGGGGTCGCCAATCCCGACCAGCTGCGCTTGAGTCGCAAGGCGGTCGAGTTCGTGAGTCAGTTCGCGAAGACCGGGCGGACGCTGGCGGCGATCTGCCATGGTCCCTGGCTTTTGATCAATGCCGGGCTGGCCTCGGGGCGCCATATCACGAGCTGGCCGAGTCTTGAGACCGATCTCAAAAATGCCGGTGGCCGATGGAGCGATGAGCCGGTGGTGGTCGACGGCCGGTTCATCACGAGCCGCAAGCCGGATGACATCCCGATGTTTGACGCCCAGATCGAAAAGGCGCTCTCGCAGTCGGCGGGCGCACATACCTGAAGACCTCGGGGCCTAGAGCAGGGAAAGGCGTAGCGAGAGGTCGAGTGCGTGTAGGGACTTTGTGATCTCGCCGACTGACAGGAAGTCGACTCCGGTCTCGGCATAGCGCCCGGCATTGGCCAGGGTGATACCGCCGGAGGCCTCGAGCAGGGCGCGTCCGGCCGTGTAGCGCACGGCCGCCTCGAGGTCCTCAAGGGCAAAATTGTCGAGCAGGATGCGGGGGGCGCCGGCGGCCAGCGCCTCTTCGAGTTCGGCGAGTGTCTCGACCTCGATCTCCACCATGCGTCCGGCGGCGATGTCGGCGGCGCGGGCGATGGCCTGGGCGATGGAGCCGGCTGCGGCGATGTGGTTTTCCTTGATGAGAACCCCGTCGTAGAGGCCAATACGATGGTTCAAGCAGCCCCCGCAACGGACCGCGTACTTCTGGGCGAGCCTGAGTCCCGGCAGGGTCTTTCGGGTATCGAGGATCTGTGCGCGGGTGTGGGCGACCGCGTCGGCATAGCGGCGCGCGCGCGTCGCGGTCCCAGACAGGGTCTGCAGGAAATTGATGGCCGTGCGCTCGCCGGTCAACAATGCCCGCGCCCGGCCATGGACTTCGCACAGCACCATGCCCGCCGCTATCCGATCCCCATCCCGCGTCCGCCAGTCTATGCGCGCGTTGGGATCAAGTTGCGCAAACACCTGGTCGAACCACGCGCACCCGCAAAGGACCCCGTCTTCGCGCGTGCTCAGCACGGCATGTGCCGGACCTTCCGGCACCAGCAACGCCGTCAGGTCTCCGCCCCCCACATCCTCATCGAGGGCGCCTTGGACCTGGGCGGCGATCAGTGCAGAGGGTATGGCGGACGGCATAGGCGGATCCCGGCTGAGATGTGGCGTTTGTCGGCGGTATGAAAATTGCGGAACGAGGGTCGTTTTATCGACGTGTCACTTATGACGCTGGCGCCGCGCAGGCTGGTATGTGCGCCGTCGAACCACGGCATGGAATAGCCGCGGTACGGGAACGCGCGAAATCCTGGATAGGGATAGAAGCGATTATCACACCA
>JAJZZU010000295.1 GCA_021797365.1 Pseudomonadota bacterium
CGGAATTCGATCGCATGGGCGTGCGCTACGAGACGCTGTTCAACGCCAAGGAGGTCGACGGGGTCCAGAAGCGCGTGCATAGCGAAGAGGGGAGTGTGGTGGAATTCGATCTCTTGATCGCAGTCCCTCCTCACAAGGGCATGGAGGTCATAGAGCAGAACAAGCTCGGCACCGCGGGATGGATACCCACCAATCGCGCGACGCTCGCCATGGAGGGCCGGGAAAACGTGTTCGTGCTCGGCGACACTACGAACCTGCCGATCAGCAAGGCCGGCTCCACGGCGCATTACGAGGCCGAGGTGCTGGGGGAGAATCTCGCCCGGCTCGCTACCCAGGGTGGGGCCATGCGCTCTTACGAAGGTAAGGTCTTTTGCTTCATCGAGGCCGGTAAGGACCGCGCCACTTATGCGTCGTTCGACTACAAGAATCCGCCCCAGCCCCAGCCGCCGTCGCGCGCCATCCACTGGTTCAAGCTTGCCTACAATCGCTTGTACTGGAACAGCGTGCGCGGCCTGCTGTAAGGAGCGATTACCATGTCAATCGATAATGCGAATGCGGGGGATGCGGCGGCCATCCTGGCCGAGGCCGGATTCGAGACACTGACCGACGAGATGGTGGGGCGCCTCGCCCAGGCGGCAAGTCAGGGGCTCGATGTCCTGGACGATCTGCAGCGCCATCGCATCTCTGAGGTCTTGCCGATTGTAGGCGAGCTTACGGCCTCCGGCGATCTGGCGCGATTGGTGCGACTGGCGCGACTGGTGGGCGCGGCCGAGGACACCTTGACCGACGAGATGGTGGGGCGCCTCGCCCAGGCGGCAAGTCAGGGGCTCGATGTCCTGGACGATCTGCAGCGCCATCGCATCTCTGAGGTCTTGCCGATTGTAGGCGAGCTTACGGCCTCCGGCGATCTGGCGCGATTGGTGCGACTGGCGCGACTGGTGGGCGCGGCCGAGGACGCCATGACTGACGACCTCGTGACGCGCCTTGTCGGTCTCGCGAGTCGCACCATGACCATTCTGGATCATGTCACGCGCGCCGATGATGGCCGTTACGCGCGCATATGGGAGCGCCTGGAGGAACGCGTGACACCCGCGCTCGTCGATCGGGTGCTGAAGGCCCTGCCGGCGTTGCTCGATCTCTTCGAGCGCGTTACGGCGAGCGGCATCCTGTCGGATCTCGCAGAGGGCGCCGAACGATTGCAGGGGGAGCTTGCCAACGCGCCGCGTCCGGGCGGCGGACTCGGCGGACTGTGGGCACTCTTCAAGGACGCCGACAACCAGAGGGTCTTGCAGGCGCTTTTGCTCTATGCGCGGCGTGCCCTCAAGATCGAGGGGCCATCGGCGCCCGCTTCACGATAAAGCGTCCGTACATATGAAACGCCAAAGCGTGCCCAGGGATGGGGCAGACGTAATAATATTGGCCTGGGCGCCGCGCAACGAAATGCACGGTCGCTTCGGCATAGCGGGCGGCGCGTAGCCGGCTGCTCGAGCGCGGCGCCAATGCCGCGATACGAGCCAGCATGTGGGGCGGGTGCCGCCCGATCTGGAGTGGGTAGGGGGGTTTGGCCGAAGTGATGACGAGGCCATGGACCATGCCCGGACCGTAGTCCATATTGATGACCCTTAGGGTCACATGCGCCCCTTGCGACACGCATACCGTGGGGTTTGTGAGACCCCCGGTCTCGAAGCTCATGTCCGGGTGGCGCGGGGCGTTGGCCACCACCGTGATCACGACTCTCTTGCCGGGAAACATGACGGCATGGGGTCCGCGGCGTTCGCCTGCCTTGCGCGAGGACTGCCATGCGACCCGCCCTTGCGCCCAGGGGATGGTCGGACCCACGACCGGTATCGTACCGCCGGACATCACCATGGGCATCGCGGTCTTTTCCGCACCACCTAGGATCGTGGCGAGACTGACGGGGGTGGCACACATCAGGAAGGCAAAGATGGCTAAGGGACGCACGCTCATACATGCCGTAGGTAGAACAGATACTCGATCTTATGAACTCCCGCTCTACCGGTCAATACGAGTCAGCTCGTAGCTCGCAAACAGTTGTTGCGGCGGCCCCACGGCATCGAGCGCGAGACGGCGCAGTCGCGCCTCGACCGGCAGCGGTAAGACCGATCCCCGCACCAGCGTTTCCCTATCCTCCTCGCCCCCCAGGAGACGGCAGGCGGTGGTGAGGTAAAGTCGATCGACTACCCGGTCTACCACTAAGCTATGGAAGAGCCGCGGGCCGCCCCTCATGTACACGCGCCGCAGCCCGCGTTCATCGAGCGCCCGCCAAAGATCCTTGCCCGTCACGGCGGGCGCCTCACCGACCACGATGACTTGAAGCCCTGCCGCGCGCGCCGCCCGTGCCTCATCTCTTGCCTTGGTGGGGGTTATGGCCACAATGGTGCCCGGATGCGCGGACTTGAGTGCCCCTGCCGCTAAATCATGGGGTCGCGAGGTTACGACGACGCACGCGGGGTGCGCGCTCAGGCCGCGCGGGCGGTAGTCGCGGAGGTCCGGATAGCGCTCGTGCGCGGTGATCATCATATCCTTGAGCGTGCCTGTGGCGATCGCCCGGGCTTGGGACCCGTGGTGAGTACGGCGTCGGCCTGCACCAGCAATTCCGTGTACAGGCGCCAATCCCGGTCGTTGGCGATCGTCGCGGGGACGCCTTTGTGTCTATCGCTGTTGCGTAGCGCGATGGGCCTCGAGGCTCGCGAGAAAATTGGCATAGATGAAGGGGCGCCCGGCATCTGCCGGCACGTCATCGAGGTACGGGCCCGCAAGCTCGCGTCTTCGCAGGGCGCCTGGGTACAGCGTCAGTATGGGCATGGGCCCACGGTAAGCGACGATCGATGCCGTGGCGCGCGCCTTAAGACTGGGCGCGCAACAACTCCGCGACCGCTGGCCCCGACAGCGGGTGCGCCACCAGGTAGCCCTGCACAAGGTCGCAGTGTTGGCGGCGCAGCAAGCTCATCTGGTCCTCGGTCTCGACGCCCTCGGCGATGATGTCGAGCCCCAATTCGTGGCCCAGCGTGATAATGGCGCGGGTGATGGCGCCGCCGTCGGTATGGCGCGTGAGGTCGGCTACGAACGATTGGTCGATCTTAAGTGCGTTCAAGGGGAAGCGCTTGAGATAACTCAAAGACGAGTAGCCGGTCCCGAAGTCATCGACCGCAAGCCTTATGCCCATGTCGCTCAAGGCCTCCAGCATATCGACCGCCCCCTGGGCGTTCTCCATGAGGACGGACTCCGTGAGCTCCAGTTCCAGCAGGCCCTCGCTGTGCGGCCAGCGGCCAAGAATGTCGGCCAGCACCGCGAGCAGGGCGCGATCACGAAACTGGCGCGCGGAGATGTTCACCGACACGCGTACGTCCCATAGCCCTTGCGCCCGCCAGGCCTCCATCTGGGCGAGCGCCGTCTGCAGGGCCCATTCTCCCGCCGGCACGATAAGACCGGTCTCCTCCAGCAGCGGTATGAACCCCGCCGGGCTTACGAGCGCGCCATCGGACTGCTGCCAGCGCATCAGCGCTTCGGCGCCCACGATCCGCCCACTCACCATGTCCTTCTGCGGCTGATAGAAAAGCCGCAATTCGTCGCGTTCCAGCGCGCGGCGCAGTCGGCTCTCCAGAGTCAACCGTTCGAGCGCCTTGGCGTTCATGTCGGCGGTGTAGAATTCGTGGGCGTTGCCGCCGCGCAACTTCGCGCGATCCAGGGCGCTGCCGGCATTTTTGAGAAGCGTCTCGGCATCGGCGCCGTCTGTGGGGGCGAGGCTCACGCCGATGCTCACCGTCAAGAAAAACTCATGACCGCTCACGTTGAACGGGTGACGAAAGTTTGCCTGGCCCAACACGCGCGAGCACACGACCGGGTCTTGGCCGGCCGCGC
>JAJZZU010000296.1 GCA_021797365.1 Pseudomonadota bacterium
GAGCCACTGCTCGCGTCATGATAGCGTACCGCCTTCAAGAGTTCGCGGTAGGCCAGATACTGGATACGCTCATCGATACTCAACACCAGGGTACGACCCGGACGCGGCGGCTTTCTCCCCCGGCGCACGGCGATCGGCTCGCCTAGGCCGTCGCGAACCACGATGGCGCGCCCGCGACGGGGGCTTAAGAAGGAGTTGTAGGCCAACTCCACCCCGTCCTGGCCCTGATCATTGATATTGGTGAAACCGATCACAGTCGCAGCCACCGCCCCTGCTGGGTAGTAGCGACGATATTCCCGCTGTGAGGCCACCCCGGGTATGCGCAAGGCGAGCACGCCCTGCGCGTAACGCGGGTCTACCTGACGGCGCAGGTACATGAATTGCTCGTGCCTTTGGGCGTCGATGGCCTTCTCGAGCGTGGCCGTGCGCCATCCGATGGCGTGCGCCAAGCGCGGCCACACGGCTGGCTCTTTCAAGAGAATGTGGGGATTCGCCCATAGCGAATCGACGGGCGTGCTGATCGCAAGCGGCTGGCCGTGACGATCCACGATCATGCCTCTGTGCCCCTCTTGCTGTACGGTCTCGATCGCCTGGCGCCTGGCCTCGTGGCGCAGAAAAGGGGCGTCCAGGACCTGCAGATAGAAGGCGCGTACCGCCATGAGGGCGAGCGCCATCAGCATGAGCGTCATCACGAATCCCGAACGCCCGAAGCCGGCCTGACCGGTGACCACGAAGTAATGGCTGGGCCCGGTCATGGGATATTCGACGGCTGGGTATAGATGAGTACGATGCGCCGCGGATCAGGCATCGTCATATCGAGACGATGCCGCGCAATACGATCGATGCGCCCATGCGCGGCCAGCGTCCCCTGCTCCAGCAAGAGTCGCCCCCACTCCACGTGCAAGGCATCCTTTTGACCGACCAAGTGCTCCTCGTGGTCGAAAAGCAGCAAATAACGATTGCGAACGTCGACGAGCGCCAGGGCCGACACGATCAGGGCAACCAGCCAGAATATCGTGGCACGACCGGTCATGAAGGATCTCCCAGGCGCTGTGCGACGCGCAACACGGCGCTTCGCGACCGGGGGTTTGCGGCCCGTTCCGCAGCGCCCGCCCGCAGCGCCCGGCCCAGAACCCGCAAACGGGGCGCAAGCCATGCCTGCGGGATCGGCAGGCGCGATGGATAGGTGTCCCCACGCGACTCACGCACGAAAAACTGTTTGACGATGCGGTCCTCGAGCGAATGGAAGCTGATCACCGCGAGCCGCCCGCCCGGCCGCAATAGGGCGCACGCCGCCGGCAGGGCGCGTGTCAATTCGCCGAGTTCGTCATTGATCCGTATGCGCACGGCCTGAAAGGCGCGTGTCGCCGGATCTTGCCCAGGCTCCCGGCGCGGGATCTCGCGGGCCACGAGCGCCGCGAACTGTGTGGTCGTGGCAAGCGGGGCTATGGCGCGCGCGGCGACCACCGCGCGCGCGATACGCCGCGCGTAGCGCTCCTCGCCGAAATCGCGCAGGACCTCGGCAATCTCGGCCTCGGGGGCCGCGTTCAGCCACTCCGCCGCTGACGGGTGCGCGTGCCGGTCCATACGCATGTCGAGCGGTCCTTCGCGCCGAAAACTAAAACCGCGGGCGGCATCGTCCAACTGGGGTGACGAGACCCCCAAATCGAATAAAATGCCATCGAAGCCTCCTTGCCATGGCGCCTCCTCTCGATACCGTTCGATCACGGAGAAACGCCCTTTTACTATCGTCATACGCGGGTCCTCCCCGAAACACCGCGTGGCCACCTCGATCGCCTGATCGTCGCAATCCATCGCGACCAGCCGCCCGTTCGGCGCAAGCCGCGCCAATATCTCCGCACTATGCCCGCCACGGCCGAAGGTCGCGTCGAGATAACGCCCCTCCGGCTGCACCGCAAGCGCCTCCAGGGTCTCGGCCAGAAGAACCGGCGCGTGACCCCCGGTCACAGCGACAGGGACTGCAGCTCGGCGGGCAGCTCTTCGCCGTCAGTCTGCGCCAGCCATTCGGCGCGGCGCGCATCCCATGTCGCGGCATCCCATAGTTCGAACTTGTTTCCCTGTCCGATCAACATGATATCCTTATCCAGTGTCGCAAAGGCGCGCAGCGGTGCGGGCAACAAGATGCGCCCCGCCCCATCCATGTCGCACTCCGTCGCATGCCCGATCAAGAGGCGCTGCAGGCGCCGCGTATGCGGGTTGAAACTCGACAGAGCGACGAGTTTGGCCTCTATGACCTCCCATTCCGGAAGCGGGTAAAGCAGCAGGCAATGGTCGCGGTCGACCGTCATGATAAGCCGGCCTTGGCAGTGGCTGCGCAGACCCTCCCGATAGCGCGTGGGGATGGCGATTCGCCCCTTGCTGTCGAGACTCACGCTGTTTACGCCGCGGAACATGTGTCTTCGCACCCCTATCCCACAAATACCCACTTTCACCCACTTAATGACACTATAGAGACGCACGAAAAGCGAAGTCAAGCGCGGGCGATGAAATGCGGACGGCGGGCGATCACGGGCGGTGTCCGACGATGGCGCGCATGGCCATTACCGGCCGCGGCGGTTGTGACACCCCCAACCCGCTTTAACGGGTTGGGGGTGTCATGGGGTGTACAATGGGTTCCCCGAAAGGCGTGGACAGTCCTGGCTGCCCAGGGCGGGATCGCCGGGGCGGATACCGTTGGCCGATGCCTGTAGGTCCCGAAGTGCCCACGCCGGTGTCAGAGCGCGCCGGCGACCCGATCGATGTTGGCACGCCCTCTTTGCCGCCAGACTCAAACACCCTATATAGTCCGGCCGCCGGGCGCTGCCCATGGCATCCTGCCCGCCCCTCACGGATCGCCATCACACGGCGGTAAGGGCGCGAGGTCGGCCGGGCAGAGCTCCGCTCAGAAACGGTCCTTGCGCACCACCTCATCTCGCGTGAGCGCCCCCGCCCGCGGCCGAGGTTCGCGAACACCCCGGCCGATGGCGACAAAGAGCCCGATCACATGGTCTTCGGGGAGACCTATCAGGCGGCCCACCTCGCCGAAGTCGGCCAGATCCATGGGGCAGGAGTCGTACCCCAGGGCCTGGGCCGCGAGCATAAGGGTCTGGGCCGCGATCCCGCAGGAGCGCATGGCCTCATCACGCTGTACGGTCTCGCGGCCACGGTAATAGGCATCGATCGCCGCGAGGATACCTTCACGCACGTCGGCCGGGGCATTGCGCCAGTAACGTTCCGGTTGTTTTTCCCAGGCCTTCAGGTCCGCGCACATGACGATCAGAAGCGAGGCGTCCGTGATCTGCGACTGCATCCATGAGGCCGCGCGGATGGCATCGCGCAGCTGCGGATCCTGTACCAGGACGAAGCGCCAGTGCTGGATATTAAAGGCGGTCGGCGAGAGCATGGCGAGCGACAAAAGCGTGTCGACCTCGCTCTCGGTGAGCCGGTGGCTAGGATCAAACTGCTTGACGGCGCGGCGGGCCTTGATGGCGGTCACGATATCCATGGGTTCTCCGTATTGTTTCGAAGGTAGTCAAGCCAATGGGCTTGCGGCTATGCTAGGAGAAGCCGACCATATTTGTAAGAATGCACATATTTGTTGGGTACTTACACGCGGTATACCGATGGGGGTCCTATGCGTCCGAGCCGCTATACCCGCTACGATTGCGATTTTGGTTGTCCGGTCGAGGCCTGCCTGGAGGTGATCGGCGGCAAATGGAAAGGCGTGATCCTCTTTCATTTGTTAGGCGGCACGAAGCGCTTCGGGGAACTCGCCCGCCTGATGCCGGCCGTGACCCAGAGGATGCTCACGCGCCAGTTGCGAGAGCTGGAGGCAGACGGCGTGGTCGCGCGCACCGTATATCCCGAGGTCC
>JAJZZU010000016.1 GCA_021797365.1 Pseudomonadota bacterium
GTAAGCTCCGTCAAAAAAGGCCCCCATGGCCTCGATTCGCTGACTAAGACGGCCGAGCCCGCCCTAAGGTTACACCCCGACGCGGCCGTCCCCAGCCGCCCGACCCCCCGTTTATCGCGTGGCGATCATCCGCCTTTGGTGGCGGCCCGGCCCATGCTATGGTGACGGGCACCGCGCCGGTACCAAGGCCGGCCTATCGCCCTGGTCCCGGCGGACCGGCGCGATGGCCTTGCCGACACCATGGCCGCCACCCGAGATGCGCACCAAGACCGCGAGCCCAAAACGCCTTGCCGGCCCGAAAGGAGCGACGTTAAGCCAGCGCCGCGCCTATCTGGCCCTGCATTCCTTCTGTCTGTCCCCCTCCGAGACCGCGGGGTTGCGGGTGCTGTCGGGCTACGCCGGCACCGGCAAGACCTGGCTGGCCGTACACCTCATCGAGGCGGCGTGCCAAAGCGGCCTGCGCGTGGCGGTGTGCGCCCCCACCCATAAGGCGGTCTCGGTCATCACCGCCAAGCTCGCGCGACCGGTGCGTGCCAAGGTCTGGTCGGGCACGCTGCATGCGCTGCTTGGCTTAAAGCTGCGCGAGACGCATGAGGGGATGATGCGCATCACCCTGGATCGCCACCCGAAGACCCTGTATTTCGAGGCGTACGATCTCGTATTCGTCGACGAATCGAGCATGGTTGGCCCGGATCTGCTGGCGTATATCGAACGGTTTGTGCGCAGCGCGCGCACGCGCGTGGTCTATATAGGAGACCCCGGGCAATTGCTACCCGTAGAGGAAACACCGGCCGGCGATGAGCGGCAGCAGGGGCTCGCCTTGGGCGGGCCGGGCGCCCTGGCGCCGCCGGTCTTCGCATCCGGGGCCGAGCGCCACGATCTCACCGAGATCGTCCGCCAAAAGTCGACCGGCCGGCCCCATCCCATCATCCAGCTGGCCGGCGAGATCCGCCGCTACATCGAAGGCGAGGCGCAAGGCACATTCGACCCCGCGGCCATCGGTCGCTATCTGGCGGAACGCCGTGGCGAAATGCCGGGGGTGCATCTGGCGCGCGCTATGCACGCCGCCGACGGGGCGGTGACCCTGCGCAGGCGACGCCCGGCCAAGGACATCCGCGTGATCGCCTGGCGCAATCGCGTGGTCGACGAACGCAACCGCTACATCCACAAGGGGCTGTCGGCGCTGTATGGGCGCGGTGACGGGGAGGGCTGTGACGAGGCGCCGTTCTGGCCGGGTGAGACCTTGATCGCGCGCGAGACCCTATACGCCTTCCACTGCGCAGTGCGCATGGCCGAGCGCACACCGAAGGCCTGGGAAGAGGCCCTGGCCCCGGTCGAGGGCAATGGATCGCCTAACGGCGCCGATCGCGAACGCCGGGACGCGCTCGTGGATCTCGTCGCCAACAATACAGAACTGACCGTGACTTTGTGCGAACCCCTGCGCCATCCCTACCTGGACATACCCGCCTGGCGCGTGCAGGCCCGGGCCGAGGGTGCCGAACCGGTCGAACTCTTCCTCGCGCACGATACCGGCGAGTACCAACGGCTGGTGCGCAAGACGTGGGCCGCTTATCGCGCCGCCGACCATCGCTCACCCGAGGACTTCCGGCGCGCGTGGGCCGTGACGCGCGCCTGTGCGCCGGTCATGCACGCCTATGCCGTGACCGCCCACAAGGCCCAGGGGAGCACCTTCCACTATGCCCTCATCGATGTCGCAGACCTCTACGGCATGGCCGCCGGCGGCCATGCCGACGATTACCATAGGGCGCTGTACGTGGCCGTCACGCGCGCCGCCGAGCAGGTCTGGCTGTGCCTGTGATGCCGTGGACGGCCTTACACGTGCGAAGGCGGCGCTACCAGCCAAACTCCCCGCAAAAGGCCCCGTCGCGATAATCGAGGCGCAGCCAATGGGGACGGAAGGCCTCGCGCCGGCTGAGCGGAAAATCCATGAGCGGCAGATCCTCGAGCGCGGCATCATTCGGCAGGGCGCAATGCCGGGCCATCACCGGATGAAACCACACCACGAGCCGCGGGTGGCCGTCGGCTGAGGGCAGGGGAACGGTATCCGCAGGTGGCGGCCGGTCCCAAAGCAATCGCTTGCGGATGAGACAGCTGAAGAAAAGCTCCATCTCCACATACAAGGGCGCAGCGCGCGCATCGAGGGCGCGGCGCGCCGCCGGGCTCAGCGTCACGCGCCACTCGGCCGATCGCGCCGGCGAAACCGCCCGCCCACTCATGATCCCTGCGCCGGCCATGTTAGGGGGGACCGGCATCGCCCGGCGGCAGGACACGCAGCCAGCCGCTCGGACAGTTCGGTATGCGCGGATAGTACCCCTGCGGGTTCCGGCAGTAATAATAATAGGTCGGCTGCGGCGGCGGCGGAGGCGGATAGTAATTGCGTTCTATGATGACCCGTCGCCGCGGGGCAAAGGCGCGAAAGCCGAACCATAGCGGGAACCAGTCGTCCCCGCCGTCGTCATCGTCATCATCGACCTGAAGCAGTTGCGGGTGCATGGTCCACGCCACCGGGCGCATCGCATACGCCTCGCGGGCGGCTACAACGAACAGGCTGCCGACCAGCACGGCGGCTGTGACAAAAGGATGCTTTATGGCCATCTCCATCCCTCTCGAGACACCAAACTTGACTCCAGCATAACCCATCGGCGGCCGCGAAGAACGGCCCCGCCGTATCATTTTGTTATCGCAAGGCGACGAACGCGCCGAATAGAGCGATCACCGTCCAGGCCAGGAGCTGCGGGCTCATCGGTCGCCCATGCACCACATAGTGGGCAGTATGTTCGCAATTATTGCACAGGAGATGGTAGCCGCGGGGCGCCCGCAAGACCGCTGCACCATTGGCGAGCACGCGGCTACGATAGTGTGTTGGCGTCGGCTGCACGCGTACCGCGCGTCCGGCCGCAAACTCATCGACGCTCGACAGATGCTCGCCTCGGCGCGGACTATTGTGCAATACCCGGCCGTCGAACCACGCCACCCCGACATGCTCGTGCAGGCCCTTGGGGCGTTTCAGGATGTCGCCAGGACGAATGATCGCGTACGACGCCGACATGAGACCTCCGATCAAAGGCCTCCCTGCCGTGTACCACGCCGCCTTGGCGCCCTCATCTCCCCGCGCACGCCGCCCTAGCAAACCCTGACGACCGGGGGCTTATGGCCTGCGCACCGGGCTTAAAGCCTAGCTGAGGCCCACACGGAAATCCACCGCGGGCGATGCCAAGCCAGGACCCCGTCATGCGCCTCCCCAGGTCCTGAGAGGGCCCCGGATGTCCTGAGTTTTTCCTGTGCGCCCTGCTATGACGGCAAGCGTGAACCGCCTTGATCGGGATGGCGCGGTGGCCTCGCAGGTGCCCGTACACCCCGTGCGCGTAGGCGCATGCGCCCAGTGGCAGCACTCGAGGCACGCCCACCACACTACCGGGGCCAAGCGTGCACGCGGGATGCAGCCTGCTAGCGAAGCGCGATGGCTCAAGACTCGCACCCCTGGGCTTGGCGCAGGCGGCCTGGCCGTGCGCCCCGCACGATGCCCCAAACGCCGGCCCCTCCCACGCCCCTGCGGCGCGCCGGGCCTGTCTTACGTTGTGATAGACTCGTGGCCATCACAGACTCGACGCCGGGGCAATGGAGGGCACAGCGTGAAACATTCTCGCATCACACATGAGGCGTCGGCCCGTTGCGACGCACGCTGTGGCCGGGCGCGCCTACGCAAAACACCCAGGGACGACGCATCATCGCACGCTGACACCGGCATCGGCGCGCCGGCCGCGACCCATCGCACCGTAACCCACTGGGTTTGCGCCTGATGCGCAACGCCTGGTACGGGCGTGTGGCGCTCGCGGCCTTGCTGGCCATCGGGCTCTACCCTTTGAGCCCCTACTTCGTGCCGCTTTTCATGGGGGCGGTCTTGTGTACCGTGGGTTGGCGCGTACAGCTCGCCGTCGAACGCGCCTTAAGCCTGCCGCGCTGGGGCGGGGCCACGCTGCATGCCTTGACCTGGCTTGCGGTCATCGTGCTGCCATCCTGGCTTGTCATCCAGACGCTCGCCGCCAAACTCGCGCCGCGCATCGCGCGCTGGAAGAGCGGCGCGCCGCTCGTGACCGTGCCCCCGCAACTCGCCCATGCACGCTTCATCGGGCCGTGGCTCGCGCGGCACCTCCATAAGCTCAATGCCAACGTCCTTGTCCATTATCTCGGCAATCACTCGGACCTCATCAAGGCAAGCCTCGGGCATGTCTGGATCTTTCTGCTGCATACCCTGATCGCGAGCGCCGTGGTGTTTTCGCTCGCCCTGCGCGGCGAGAAGATGCGTGCGGAACTGATCTGGGTCGCCGAGACCCTATGGGGTCCGCGCGGCCAGCAGGTGCTTACCGCCGCCGCCGATGCGGCGCGCTCGGTGATGCTCGGCGTCATCGGCGTGGGACTGGTCGAAGGGGGGCTCATCGGTCTTAGCTACGGGCTCGCCGGTATGCCCCTGTGGTCGATCTGGCTGATCGCCACCGCCCTGCTGTCGGCGATCCCGTTCGGTGCCGGTGCCGTACTCGCGCTGGTGTGTGGCTGGCTCATGCTCACAGGCCATGTGTTTGCCGGCCTGCTTACCGCCGCCTGGGGGGCCGCGGTCATCACCGCCGCCGATCTGCTGCTGCGTCCGCTTGTGACCGGCAAGGAGAGCTCAGTGCCGTTCATGGCCCTGCTGCTCAGCATCCTCGGCGGGGCCAAGGTATTCGGGCTGGTGGGGGTCATCGCCGGCCCCCTGCTCATCATGCTCGCGGCATCGCTGTGGCAGTCATGGTTGCGTCAGCCGCAGCTTCCCCCGCCGGCATAAGCGTCGGGCGCCACACCGGCGCCAACACGAAACGCAGGTGGCCATGCGCGGTCTTCAGGGCCTCGTAGACCGTCGCCGGGTCGGGGCCCTCGGCGAATATAAAACCGAGATAGCTCGCCCCCTCCGGCAACGGCACGAGCTCCTGCCCCTCGCGGGCATCGATCACGATCTCGACCACCCCCGGCACGCGATCGGCGGCCATGAGCCCCTCGACGCGTTTCAGGAGGCCAAGCCCCGGAATCGGGATCATGAGGACACCCGCGGCGTCCGCGCGCGCGCCCACCGCCACCTCCTCTCCCAACGCGTGACGCACGATGAGCTCCTCGAGCGACAGCCCGGTCCCGAAGCGCAGCAATCGCCCGCACAAACCCCCTATGGTGCGCGCCGCGATCTCGATCACCCATATGCCTTCGGCGTTCAACCGGCACTCGGCATGGATCGGGCCTTCGCGCAGGCCATAAGCGCGCGCGCCGCGCTCCACGACGTCGCGCACCGCCTCACGCGTCGCGGCATCCAGTCGCGAGGGGGTTATGTAATAGGTCTCCTCGAAAAACGGTCCATCGAGGGCCTCGGGCTTGTCAAAGATCGCGAGCGTACGCAAGACGCCACCCACGAGCAGGCCCTCGAGCGCAATCTCGAAACCCGGCACGAAGCGCTCGATGAGCGCGCGGTTCCATACCGCCCGGTGATCGCGTCCGAGGATGGCACGCAGCCGCACAATCGCCGCGCGCAACCCCGGCTCGTCGTCCACGCGCATCACCCCGCGGCTGCCCGCTAGCGCGACCGGCTTCAACACCAGCGGATAGGGAAGGTCGGTGAGCGCCGGTAGCGCATCATCGAGCGCCAGCACCCGATGCCACGGAACGGGGACGCCGGCCGCCTGCAAGACCGCGCGCGCCCGGTCCTTGCGACGCGCGATGGCGAGCGCCTGCGGCGGGTTAGCGGCAAGCCCGAGACGCGTGGCGAGCGCGCCGGCGACCTCGGTCCCCCAGTCGTCGAGCCCCAGGATCGCCTGAAAGGGCCCCCCGCGATCCATCTCCTGGCGCACGGCGCGCTCGCAGGCATCGAGGTCGTGCAAGGGCAGGCGCAGACCGGGGAGTCCACTGCTCACCACATTCGCCGCCCCCTCGCTGACCAGTACCACGTCCGCGCGTGCGCCGGCGGCGGCCAGAAACGGCACCGTCCGGTAGGACCCGAACGGCGCTATGAGCAGGAGTCGCGGTCGCCTTAATGGCTCCCGCACCCGCCGCCACCGCACCCGCCGCATGCCCCACCACCCCCGGAGCGCGCGAACACGTTGCGGAACAGGAAGCGTGGCTCACCATCCTCGGTGTAGTCGATCTCGGCGCCCTCCAGATAGCTCAAGGCCACCGCATCCACGAAGATCTTCAGGCCATCCTTCGCCCACACGGCATCACGCGGCCCTTCAGCCTCGGCCATCACCATGCCATAGGTCATACCGCTGCAGCCTCCGCCCGAGACATAGACGCGTATACCGATGACCCCGTCCGCCGCCGCCTGCGCGACGATCTCGCCCAGTTTCGTCTGCGCCGGACCGGTCACCTGGATCTCGTCTGTGAGCTGTGCCGGAAACACCGGCATGCTGCTTACCACCGCCTGTTCTTGCCCCATGAGGACCTCCTTCGGAAAGCGCCAGTATAGCGCCCGCCGCGACATCTCGTAAGGGCGCCTTCCTAAGGGGCCCCGCGCTCCGTTATACTGGCAATACCGAACTTACAGAGGACGTCTGCCGTGCGCATGGTTCAGTGTCGGGTCTTGAAGCGCAGCGCGCCCGGTCTTGAGCGCCCCCCCTATCCGGGCGAACTCGGCCAGCGCATCTATGACGAGGTCTCGCAAGAGGCCTGGCGCCAGTGGCTGGACCAGCTGTCGGTGCTCATGAATGACCACCATCTCAATACCGCCGACCCCGACTCCCAAAACGACATCGAGGCCATGATGCGCGCCTTCCTGTTCGAGGGGCGCCCCCCGGTCGTCAAGGCCGCCGGCGGCAAGAAGTAAAGAGGGCACCGCGCCGGGGCGCCGTACGGGGGTAATCTGATAGCAGCCTCCTGTGCCGCCCGTCGTTCGCGTTCGAATGCCTATACCCGGGACCCGAGGACCTTGCAGGCTCCGGCACCGCCGGCGGGCGCTTCAAGGGCCCTCCAATATCACGAACGCCACCGCATAGTCGGCCTCGTCGCTTAAGGTGATGTGCATAGCGCGCACCCCGAGTCGCGCGGCGTGCGCGTGGGCCCCGCCTGCCAATACCAGCCGCGGGCATCCCAGGCCATCGTGTGTCACGCGGATGTCGCGCAGGCCAAACGTCCCGCGAAACCCGGTACCCAGGGCCTTGGCGGCGGCCTCCTTGGCGGCAAAGCGCTTGGCCAGGAAATGTTCCGGGCACGCACTGGTCGCGAACTCGCCATATTCGCCATCATCGAGGATGCGATGCGCGTAACGCTCGCCGAAACGCGCCAGACCCGCCTTGAGCCGCGCCACCTGGACGATATCGGTGCCTATCCCGAGGATCACAGGGGCGAAGCGCTGGCAACCATGAGCCGCTTCATCTCGGCCACCGCTGGCCCGAGACCCGTAAACACCGCACGCGCGATGATCGCATGCCCAATATTGAGTTCGACCACACCCGGGATCGCGGCCACCGCCTCGACATTATGGTAATGCAGGCCGTGTCCGGCATGCACGATAAGACCGAGCCTACGCGCCTGCGCCACCGCCTCACGCAACCGCTCGTACTCGCGCGCCTGCTCGGTCCCCTTGCTATCGGCATAGGTGCCGGTATGAAACTCCACCACCGGCGCGCGCGAACGCGCCGCGGCCTCGACCTGGCGCGCATCCGGGTCAATGAAAAGCGCGACCCGCACACCCGCCTCGGCCAATCGCGCACAGGCCGCCGCCACCTTATCCTCGGCGCCTGCGACGTCGAGGCCGCCCTCGGTCGTCAGTTCCTCGCGTCGTTCGGGCACGAGGCAGCAATCCTGCGGCTGCACGCGCGCGGCGATCGCCAGCATCTCGTCTGTGACCGCCATCTCGAGATTCATGCGCGCACTCAGCATCCCCGAGAGCAAGATCACGTCGCGCTCCTGGATATGGCGCCGGTCCTCGCGCAGATGCAGGGTGATCACGTCCGCCCCGGCCTGCTCGGCCACGAGCGCGGCCTGCACCGGGTCGGGATAACGGGTCTTGCGTGCCGCCCTTAAGGTGGCCACATGGTCGATGTTGATGCCAAGCTTCATGGGGGTCCTCGTAGCCTACCCGCGCCCCGCGTCGCGGGAGATATAAGGTGTGTTGATGCGCCCGTCGCTCGCATCATGGGCCGCACGGCCCGGACTTGGCCCGGCGCCCGGGGACGGGCTCCGTCGGCGATAGGGGATGCCCCATAGACCTCGGGAGACCGTCCGTGGCCGGGTTGCCAGGACATTTATGGGCGCGACTGCATGCTGCGAAAGAGGCTGCGCGTATACAGGGGCTTATCTCCCAGCAAGGGGGCAAGCGCCACGCGCAGCAAGGACTTGGCCTCGCGCAACTGCTCCGGATCGAGAGGTGCCTCGTGCGCCAATGCGATCAGGGTCGCGCCCTTGACCGCAACACCCCGGGAATCGCCGTCGTCGGCCACGGGGCCCTCGTCTGGGAGATAGCGGTAGCTCCGGTGGGCGCGCAATGGTTCCCCGGTGTGCGCATCATGGGCAAGCGCCAATCCGTATCCAAGGCCGGCTAGCAGGCGCTTCTCGAATATTCTCAAGGCCTGTTCCTGGCAGCACCCTTCCGCGAGCCTGCGCAACACATCGTCATACGCGCCATAAAGATCGGCATGCGCCTCGTGGCGATGCAAGAGCCGCAGCACGAGCTCATTCACGTAAAAGGCGCACCACACGGCATTACCCTTGAGCCCAATTGCCATCTCCGGGGCCTCGGCGCGCGTGAGCGTCCCGAGCTCCCCGCGCCCCGACCAACTCAGAAGCAGCGGCTGGAAGGGCCGCAGATGGGCCCCAGCGAAGGCCCTGCCGGGCCGGCGCACACCGCGTGCCACGAGCCCCACGCGCCCGCAGCCATGGGTGAATGCCTCAAGCAGCAGACTCGTCTCCCCATAAGGGTAACGATGCAGAACAAAGCCGCGTTCGCTGTCCGTGCGCATAATTCAATTGTCGCTCCCATAACCCAGGCTTTGCAAGGCGCGCGCATCATCGGACCAGCCACCCCGCACCTTCACCCACAGCCCGAGATAGACCTTGCGTCCGAGATGGCGCTCGAGCGCTCGCCGGGCGGCACTGCCCACCGCCTTGAGGCCGGCCCCGCCCTGCCCCACCAGGATCGCCTTCTGGCCCTCCTTTTCGACATAGATTATCGCTTCGATGCGAACCAGATGTTTTTCCTCACGAAACGATTCGATGTCCACGGTCGTCACATAGGGGATCTCCTGGGCAAACCGCCGGAACACCTGCTCGCGCACGAATTCGGCGGCCACGAAGCGGTCGCTGCGGTCACTCAACTGATCCTCGGGATAGAGTGCCTCGCGCTCCGGTAGAGCGCGCGCGATCACCGCCTCCAGGGCCTCGACATTGCTGCCATCGCGCGCCGACAGGGGCACGATCTCGGTGGCGATACGGCGCTCGGCGAGCGCTGCCAAAAGCGGCAGCAAGGCCTCCTTGTGCGCCATGCGGTCGACCTTGTTCAAGGCCAGGATCAGCGGGCGGTCGCCGCGCAGGCCCTTCACGAAATCGAGCGCCCGCTCATCATCGTCCTGCAGTCGCGGGCAGGCCGCCACCAACACCAGGCAGTCGGCCTCGGCGAGCGCCGAGGCCGTGGCACCATCCATCTGCCGCGCCAAGGCCCCCTTTCCGCCCCACACGAGGCCCGGGGTGTCGAGATACAAAAATTGCGCGTCCGCGGTGGTCTTGATCCCGAGGATGCGATGGCGGGTGGTCTGCGGCTTCGGCGAGGTGATCAAAAGCTTGTGCCCGAGCAGGCGATTTATGAGCGTCGACTTACCGACATTGGGGCGCCCGAAGACCGCGATCGTGCCACTCCGGTAGGCGCTCATGGGCCGCCCAACCGCTTCAGCGCCAACCGCGCGGCCTCCTGTTCGGCATGACGACGGGTCGCGCCTCGGCCGTGCACCGGCGCAAGCCCAGCCACCAGGCAGGCGACCTCGAAGTGTTGTTCGTGATCCTGTCCGGTCACACCCACGAGATCGTAACGCGGCCGCTCGCGGCCCCGCGCCTGCAGAAACTCCTGGAGGGCGGTCTTGGCGTCCTTGACCTGCGCATGGACCTCGATCCCCGATAGCCGGCCGGCAAAGAGATCGAGCAGCATGGCGCGCGCGGCCTCGTAGCCGCCGTCCTGATACACGGCCCCGACAACCGCCTCCAAGGCATCCGCCAGGATCGAGTCACGGTCGAAGCCGCCGCTCTTCAATTCCCCGCCGCCGAGCCGCAAAAAGCCTCCCAGACCGATCTCGCGCGCCACCGCCGCCAGGGTCTCGGTACGCACCAGGCGCACGCGCAGCCGCGTCAGTTCCCCTTCGGTAAGATCGGGAAAGCGCGCGTACAGGGCATCGGCCATGGCCAGATTCACGACGGCGTCCCCCAAAAACTCCAGGCGCTCATTGTTGCATGCCCCGTAACTGCGGTGGGTCAGCGCCTGGGTGAGCCGCTCGGGATCGCGAAACACGTATCCCCAGCGCTGTAACAGTCGCGCCTCCCCGGTCAACGGCCGGTCACCGCATGTCGGTCGTCGAAGCGCAGATCCGCGGCAATATTAGCCATGATGGGTATATGCACATGGTAAAGGAAGACCATGACGCGCCCCCCCTGCGCGGTACGCTGGAAATGCAGATCCCTGTGCACCGAGACATGGCTTACGTAGCCTACCGAGAACTCCCGCCGCAAGGCGGCGCGCAGTTCGCTGCGCCCCATGGATGCCGCCCCCGGCTGCTTGGCGACACTCGCAAGCGCCTTCTCGATCTGCCAATTGTCCAGATAGGACGGCCCGATCTTGAAGCCCAGAAACACCCAGAATCCGATGACGATCACGCATATCAGCGCACTCCATAACGACGCACCGCGCTCCGTTCGCCACGCCATAAGCCCTCCCGCGGATGTTCTCCTTATATTCTTTAGGGGATGCTACGCCCTATCCGCTTCCAATCCACGCCGCCGCCATGCGCCGTATTCCAGCTAAACCAGATGAGGAACGCTTGGCCAACCAGGTTCCTTTGCGGGACGTAGCCCCAGTAACGGCTATCATCGCTCAAATCCCGATTATCGCCCAACACGAAATACTCGTGCGGCGGCACGACAAAATGCATGGGCTTTTGGGTGAGCCCCGGGATCAGGATGATGTGATGCTTGATCTTTCCGAGCTTCTCCGTATACCGATAGGCCTCCAGGACCTGACCATTTTGCTCGGTATACAGGTAAGGCCGCTTGTGATAATGCGGGATCAGCTTACCGTTGATATAGAGCTGCTTATTGATATAGGCAATGTGATCCCCCGGGAGCCCGACGATGCGCTTGATATAGTCGATCGACGGGTTCTTCGGATAACGGAATACCACGACCTGCCCACGCTTGGGCTCGCCCACCGACAGGATCTTGGTGTGCAGGATCGGCAGCCGCAGACCGTAGGCGAACTTGTTCACGAGAATGAAGTCGCCGACGTGCAGGGTCGGAATCATGGACCCAGACGGGATGCGAAACGGTTCGACTACAAACGACCGGATCAAAAGCACCACCAGGATGACCGGGAAGAACGACCGCGCATACTCGGCATACAGCGGCGGCCGCTTGGTCTTGTCCTTGCGCACCACGGCATCTATCGCCCACAGGATGCCACTCAAGAAGAGCAGGCCGACGAGCCACTCCGAAAAGTCGTCGAGCAGCATGTTATTTATCGACCCGCAACACGGCGAGGAACGCCTCTTGGGGGATTTCAACGGATCCGAGTTGTTTCATACGCTTTTTTCCTTCTTTTTGACGTTCGAGAAGTTTGCGTTTACGGCTCACATCGCCGCCGTAGCACTTGGCCGTGACGTTCTTGCGCAACGCCTTGACCGTCTCGCGGGCAATGACGTGCGCGCCAATCGCCGCCTGGATGGCGACATCGAACATCTGGCGCGGTATGAGTTCGCGCAGACGGTGTATGAGTTCGCGTCCGCGATACTGGCTCTGGGCGCGATGGACGATGATCGACAACGCATCGACCCGGTCGCCATTGATGAGCACATCGACGCGCACGAGATCGGCCGGGCGGAATTCCCGGAAATCGTACTCGAAGGAGGCGTAGCCACGGCTCAGGGACTTCAGACGGTCAAAGAAGTCCATGACCACCTCGTTCATCGGCAACTCATAGGACAGCATCGCCTGGCGCCCGAGAAACCGCAGGTCGGTCTGCACCCCGCGCTTTTCCACGCACAGCTGGATCACAGGACCCAGATACTCCTGGGGCACCAGCACGCGGCAGGCGATGATCGGCTCGCGGATCTCGCGTACGCTGCCGGGCTCGGGCAGGCGCGCCGGATTGTCGATGCGCAGGCATTCCCCCTTGGCGGTCTCCACCTCGTAGATCACAGTCGGGGCGGTGGTGATCAGGTTCAGGCCATATTCCCGCTCGAGGCGCTCCTGGATGATTTCCATATGCAGCATGCCGAGAAAGCCGCACCGGAACCCGAAACCGAGCGCCTCCGAGGTCTCGGGCTCGAAATGCAAAGACGCGTCGTTCAGCTTGAGCTTGTCCAGGGCCTCGCGAAAGCCGTCGTAATCCCCGGCCTCGATCGGATAGAGGCCGGCGAACACCCGCGGCTTGATCTCCTTGAACCCGGGCAGCGGCGCGGCGGCCGGGCGCCTGGCCTCGGTGATGGTGTCGCCCACCCGCGCCCCCTTGACGTCCTTGACGCCGGCCACCACGTATCCGACCTCGCCTGTGTGCAGCGCCTCGACCGCCTGACGCTTGGGCGTGAACACCCCGACCTGTTCCACATCGTAGTCGCGGCCCGTAGCCATCATGCGCACGCGCAGGCCGCGGGCAAGCACGCCATCGACCACGCGCACGAGGGCTATGGTGCCGAGGTAGGCATCGAACCAGGAATCGACGATCAACGCCTTCAAGGGCGCCGCTTCATCCCCCTGCGGCGGTGGCACCAACGCCACGATCGCCTCCAGGATGTCGCGTATGCCTTCACCGGTCTTGGCGCTCGCGCGGATGGCACCGGCAGCCGGCACGCCGATGATGTCCTCGATCTCGCGTGCCACGCGCTCGGGATCGGCGGCCGGCAGGTCGATCTTGTTTAAGACCGGAACGATCTCGAGATTGAGTTCGGCGGCGGTATAGCAATTGGCGACGCTCTGCGCCTGCACCCCTTGCGCGGCATCGACGACCAGCAGCGCGCCTTCACAGGCGGTCAACGAGCGCGATACCTCGTAGGAGAAGTCGACGTGTCCGGGGGTATCGATGAGGTTCAACTCGTAGGTCAGGCCATCGCGCGCGACATAGCGCAACGTGACGCTCTGGGCCTTTATGGTGATGCCGCGCTCGCGCTCCAGGTCCATGGAATCGAGCACCTGGCTTGCCATCTCGCGCGCACTCAAACCCCCGCACAATTCAATGAAGCGATCGGCGAGCGTCGACTTGCCATGATCGATATGGGCGATGATCGAAAAGTTTCGAATGCGATCTTGCAAGCTTGGCCTTGATGCGTGGATGTTTACCGCGAAAACCGGTCACGGGCGTGTTGCCGCATCATACCGGGTTTCGCGGGTCACACCAACTATTTGGTCAGGGCCAGGAACACGGAACTCCCATCCCTGTGGATAAGTACCGGGACCGGGTGCTGCGACGGGACGTGCGCCAATATCGTCATGAACGCCGACACGCTCGCCACCGGGTGGCCCGCGAGACTCAGGATTACATCGCCCGGCGCAATACCGGCCTTCTCGCCGGGGCCCTGGCTCACCCCGTCGACGAACACCCCCCGGCTTACACCGAGTTCGCGCCGCTCATGGACGGTGAGATCGCGCAGCGCAAGCCCGAGCGAGGCATTGTGGCGCGGCTTATGCGACGGCCGCGTGTAGCTCACCGGCAAGGTCTCGGGCAGGGCCCCGACCACCACCGACAGGGTCTGTGGGTGGCCATTGCGGATGACCTCGAGATGCGCGGTTGTGCCGATGGGGCTAAACCCCACGAGCGGCGGGAGCTCCGACGAACGCGTGATCGGATGGCCGTCGTAGCGCACGATGACGTCACCTGCCTGTAAGCGCGAATGCGCGGCCGGGCTGCCGGGCAGAACCTCGGAGACCAGCGCCCCATAGGGCTTGGGCAGATCGAACGATGCCGCGAGCTTGCGTGTCACATCCTGGATCGTGACCCCAAGCCAGCCCCACTGCACATGCCCGTTGGTCTTCAGGTCGTGGCTTATGCGCAGGGCGAGATTGATCGGGATCGCAAATGACAGGCCCATGAAGCCACCGGTGCGACTGTAGATCTGCGAGTTTATGCCGATGACCTGGCCGCGGGTGTTGAACAGCGGGCCGCCGGAGTTGCCGGGATTGATCGGTACATCGGTCTGGATGAAAGGCACATAATCGGAGCCCGGGAGATTGCGCCCGATCGCCGACACGATCCCGGACGTGGCCGAATTCTCGAACCCGAATGGAGCCCCTATGGCGAGCACCCAGTCACCCACCTGCAGGTGCGATACATGGCCGATATGCACAGTCGCGAGATGCGTCGCGGGGATCTTCAGGAGCGCCACATCGCTCTTGGTATCGAGGCCGACCACGTGCGCCACATAGTCCTGATTGTCAGCGAGCTTCACGATCACTTGCGTGGCGTGGTCGATGACATGCGCGCATGTCAATATGTAGCCATCGGACGCGATGATGAAGCCTGACCCCAGGGACTTGGTCACGAACTGCTGCGGGTTTGCCTGTTTGTCGTGCGGCAGGCCATGAAAGAGCGGGTTCGAGGGGACCCCGGGCCCCCCGGGCCCCCCGGGCCCCTCGGGGGCACCGAACCCGAATCCGGGCACCACGCCCTTCATGACCTGGGTGCTGCTGATATTGACCACCGCCGCGCGGTTCTCGCGCACGATGTGGGCGAAATCGGGCAAGCGCGCCGCACACGCCGCGCTGCCCGCCGTCATCACCATGAACCAAACCGACAGCATCATCCTGCGCGCGATCATGACCATCCTTTGAAACCCCCCGTCCATTCAGGGCGCCGCGGGCCCGAGCCTCCGGGTGAGCGGTCGCACCGACAGCGCCATGGTCTCGACCGTCAAGGTCGGTACATCCCCAAGTGCTGTCACCATCCTATGGTCCACGACCGCGCGAAAGACGTGCAAGGCCCCCAGGCGATAGAGCTGCGCATGGACCGGCTTGCGCGGCGCGCGCCGCCCTATGAATACCGATACCCCCGCGAGACCGTCCGAATAGACCAGATGCTGCACGATCCCCTTGTGTCCGGCCATGCGCCGCATGAGGTGCATGGCCAACCGAAATCCCGGAGGCACCCGCGTCACCGTCCAGGTCGGCGTGGGATCGGGAAACAGCTCGCCCCGTTCCTCTTTATAGGTGTCGGCGTGCCCTACGCCAATCGGTCCAACGGCCGAGGCGGGAATCGTGCGCCGCAGATGGAGATGGGTGAACAGAAATTGCTCGATGGCCTTGCCGCCCTGGTTTATGACCGTGGCCTTCAGCAACAGGCCGTTCTTGCGGTCCGCCCACAGCCTATATCCATAGCGGAAGTCGTCACGCGGGTCGATCACCACGAGCCTCGCCACCGCCCCGGCCACGCGCCCCAGCCCGCCGAGATGAATCGCATAGTACCGGCGCAGGGTCTTTAGGTGAGTGGGTATGAGCGCCGGGAAGGCCTTCAAGGCCATGACCCGCTGCTCGATGAACTCCACGTGATCATGGGGCAAATAGCATTGGATCTGTCCATGGCGACGGATGATCACCTGGCGACGCCCATCGAGGGTGGTGAGACGCTCCGTCACCCGGCCGTGGGCCACGCGATGCACGATGCGCATGGCCGACAACAGGCGGTCATGGCGATAAACGAAGGTACCGGTGTAATTGAGAGTACGCGCGGCATTCTGCATACGTTCGAGCCAGACACGCGCACTGTCGGCAAAGGCTGCGCCGCTGATCAACACAAGGCCCGCGGCCCACAGCGGCCGCCGACCCTTCATGGCTTATTCCGTACCCCCTGTGCCGGCGGGCCGTTATAGGCCGCCAATCGGACATAGGAGAGGCCATTGATCCCGGCAAGCGGCGCAACCGCCGAATGCTCGAGCAGGAAGGCGTTGAGCCGACGTCGCCACTGGGGCCCCTGCCAGTGCGCCCTTTCCACGTAACGTGGCGGCGTCGGCAAGGGTGATGCGAGCGCCGTCTGGACCGACGCCGGTGATACCCCGGCCGATGGCGTACCCACCACCGCCACGCGCAACGCAAACAGCGCGGTGGCGGCGGTCAACGACGCGGCGAGTGCAAAACGCGCCACCTGCCATCCCCGCTGGCGCCCGAGCGGACCCCAGAAGGTCGGTGTCGCGGGCGCCGCCTCGTCCTCGGCCAGCGCCGCGAGGACATGCGCCGACAGGTCGGCGAGCGGCTTGCCGTCCCACTCTCCGCGCAGGATCGCGCGCGTCATGTGATAGCGGCCCCAGAGCGCCTGCAACGCACTGTCCTCCACCACCACATCCAGCAGCTTTCCGCGCTCCTTCGCCTCCAGTTCCGCATCCATCAACGCCGACAGTGTCTCTTTCATACACCCTCTCCGCCCACGAAGACCCATCACAGCTCAAGCAACGGCTTCAATTCCTTGTCTATCGCCTCGCGCGCCCGGAAGATCCGT
>JAJZZU010000297.1 GCA_021797365.1 Pseudomonadota bacterium
CGATATCGACGGCAAGCGCGCCGGCATCCCGGATCTGGCCGGACTGAAGGAGCTTTTCTATGATCCCGTCGCGGCCGAGGCCCCGCTCAGTGTCGCCCCGGTAATCACCTAAGCCGCCAATCAGTAGCCCCAATAGATCTTCAGGAGACGGTCCTGCCCGCGGTATTGGCGCGCATGCGCGATCACGAAGCGCGGCAGGCCGAGCGCCCGAAACAGGCTTGCCGGCGCCCCAAGGAGCGCGTGCCGCAGCCGTGCGTATTGGGCGGCCGATAGGCCCGGGGCCGCGGACAGCGCAATGTTGGGGATCGGCGGGGTGGTGGTCACCACCGACAGATCGGCCCCCTGCGCCATTTTGCGGGCGACGAGCGGTGTCGGGATCATGGCCGCGGCCACGCGATGGGCCGCCAGCAGGCGGAATTCGGCGGCCGCGTCGCGGGCGGCCACGACGATCGGGCGGCGCGTGGCGTGCGGGAACATCTGATCCAGCAGCGCCGCGCCCATGCTCGGTATGCCAAGCGAGGCCACGCGCCGCCCGATGAGCGCGGACGGTCCCAGCACCATCTCGGAGCCGCGCACCACGAGCGAGTACGAGATCGTGCCCGGTTCCTTGACCAGCACATGGTAGTGGAGGTGCGTCAATCGAAAGTCAGTGAAGTGCGCGGCGTCGAGGACGAAGCTCGGCCCGGGCCGTTGGCGCATGCTCTCCCAATAGGCCAGGAAATTGGGGCTCGTCACGACGCGGCAGGGGCGGCCGAGGACCTGGCCGAGGAAGCGCGCGAGCGGTGAAAAGGCCGCGCGCGTGGCCTTCGCCCCCAACACCGGTTGGACGGCGAGCGTAAGCGGTGCGGCACGCGCCCCACCGGCCACCGATGCCATGACGAGCAGCGCCCATCCGGCCTTGCGCGACCACCTGCCGTCCATCGACCCGACCCCCCGGACGACCGCCCTGCGACTTATGTCCTACCGTTGAGTATAGACAGCAGTCGATCAAGGTGTGCCATAATGCAGCCCCCACGGCATGCCAGTTTGACGAGGCGCTATGGTCAGTACAGAAACCCCAGTGTGCGACTTCGGGCGGCCCGCCCCCGATTTCGTGCTCCCGGCCACCGACGGCCGCATCCTTAGTCTCGCCGATGTACGCGGTGAACGCGGTCTGCTCGTGATGTTTATCTGCAATCATTGTCCTTATGTGAAGGCGATCCGCGATCGTCTCATCCGTGACGCCGCGGCCTTGCGCGCGGAAGGTATCGGAAGCTGTGCCATCATGTCCAACGATCCGACGGATTATCCGGAGGATTCGTTCGCCAACATGCAGCGCATCGCGGAGGAGTACCGCTTCCCGTTCCCCTACCTGTACGACGAGACGCAGGAGGTGGCGCGCCGCTTCGGGGCGGTGTGCACGCCGGATTTCTTCGGTTATGGGGCCGACCTTACGCTTCAATACCGGGGCCGCCTCGATGCGAGTCGCAAGGAGGCGGTAGCTGGCGCGCGTCGGGAGCTCTTCGAGGCCATGGTCCAGGTGGCACGTACCGGTCACGGACCGCGCGAGCAGATCCCGAGTATCGGCTGCTCCATCAAATGGAAGGAGGCATGAACCTTTGAGTGTCGACCAGGGCCTCGATCTTTGCACCTATGCCGCGCTCGAGGTCCTGGAGGGTCTCGTGCAAGAGGTCGCGCATCGCGAGATCATGCCGCTTTTTGGCGTGAGCCGGTCGCGGCTGAAGGAGGATGGCAGCCTCGTGACCGCTGCCGATACCGCGGTCCAGGCCTGGCTTGCCGAGGAACTGCGTATCCGCTGGCCGCAGTTTGCCCTGGTGGGCGAGGAGATGCCGGAGGCCGAACAACGCGCGGCGCTGCGGTCGGCGCACGGTGCATGGTGTCTCGACCCGCTCGATGGGACCACGAATTTCGTGAACCGCCTGCCATTTTTTGCGGTATCGCTCGCCCTGTTGCAAGACGGCGCGCCGACTCTGGGGGTGGTTTATGATCCGGTGCGCAAGGAGTGTTTCAAGGCGTTGCGCGGCCAAGGGGCCTGGTTGAACGGTGAGCGCCTGCACGCGCTGGACTGGTCGCCGGCCTTACGGCGGTGTGTGGCGGTGGTGGACTTCAAGCGACTGAAGCCGCGCCTCGCGGGGCGGCTGGGCATCGACCCGCCGTACGGGTCGCAACGCAACTGGGGTTCGTGCGCCCTCGAGTGGTGCTGGCTCGCGGCCGGGCGCGCGCATCTGTCCGTGCATGGGGGCCAGAAATTGTGGGATTACGCGGCCGGCAGCCTGATCCTGAAGGAGGCAGGCGGAATCGCCACGACGCTCGAGGGGCGCCCGTTGCCTTACGATGGCCTCACGCCGTCGTCGACGCTTGTGGCCCGTTCCCTGGATCTGTACGAGGCGTGGCGGACATGGATCAACCATGATGCCGGAAGGCGTTAGGCCCCGACTATTGCCGAACAGGGGCAAGGTGAGGGAAAATACGCGGCTCTTGACCGCGGTTGGGTTCGTTGGACCGGCCCGGGCGGCAAATCGCGTCCCTTTGGTGGGAGATTGGACCGCCAAGGGGATTTTTATTGTTGGTGGGCGGAATGCTCGGGTAGCGCGACAAAAAAGCACATTCATTCATGGGTGGGGCGGGGCGGTAAGGCAGGATCTGTCGAGCCGCTTGGCCTGATCGAGGAGCAGTGAGATGCAAAAGAGACCGATCCTGCTGGGGATCGTCGGTGATTCGGCGGCCGGAAAGACGACTATTACGAGCGGCATTGCAAAGGTTATCGGGCAGGACCGATGCACGATCATCTGCACCGATGATTATCACAAGTATAACCGCGTACAGCGCGCCGAGAAGGGACTGACGGCCCTGCATCCCGACTGCAACTATATGGACATCATCGAGCAGCACCTGAATCTGCTCAAGGATGGCAAGGCCATCCTGAAACCGCATTATAACCATGCCACGGGTGATTTCGACCCGCCGTCCTATGTCGAGGCCAACGATTTCATCATCGTCGAGGGCCTACTCGGGTTCTCGACCAAGGCCATGCGCGACGCGTATGATGTCAAACTCTATCTGGCCCCGCCCGAAGATCTTCGCTTTCAGTGGAAGATGCGGCGCGACACCCAGAAGCGCGGACACACGGCCGAGGCCGTGGCCAAGGAGATGAAGCTGCGCGAGCCGGATTCCGAGGCGTACATCCGGCCGCAGCGGAAGTGGGCGGACATGGTCATCTGTTTCTGGCCCCCCGAGACCGACAGGAAGGAGACGGGAAGTCATCTGAACGCCTCCCTGGTTTTGCGTCCCACCTTGCCCCACCCCGATCTTTCCGATGTCCTGGAGCAGGGTGGTAATGGCATCCACATGGACCTCGACCGCGATATGGGGCTACCGGTGGATCGGCTCGAGATCGACGGCAACATCTCAGACGAGAAGGCCAAGCGTCTGGAGGATCTGTTGTGGCGTCATATTCCGGGTGAACATCATCATCTGCGGCACGAGGGTATCGGCGACATTACGGGCACGACCGGGGAGAAGCTGCGGTCGCACCCGCTCGCACTGACGCAGCTCTTGGTCGCCTACCACCTGCTGAAGGCCGCATCCGGCCATTATCAGTAAGGATTACTGTTCTTTTTGAGGATTAATCATGTCTGTGAAGCCCGAAAGCCGCTCGAAAGCGGCGGGTCAGGTCGACCCCCGCCGCCGTGAACTCGCCAATGCCGTGCGCGCGCTCAGTATGGATGCCGTGCAAAAGGCCAATTCCGGCCACCCGGGCGCGCCTATGGGCATGGCGGATATCGCCGAGGTCCTCTGGAACGATTATCTGAAGCACAACCCGGCCAATCCGGCGTGGGCCGATCGTG
>JAJZZU010000298.1 GCA_021797365.1 Pseudomonadota bacterium
CAGGCACAGCGCAGAACCGATCGTGAGGACCGATCACGGCACACTTAAATCTTGAGGTCTAACCCGACAAATCGCACGCCGATAATCCCTTGGATACCCTGCGGGCTCAGTCCCTCGCTACCAAGACCCTCTGGCGCCCGTCGCGGCCAGGACCACGAAATCGCCATCACAAGCGCCACGCCGCCCAGCGACCCTAAAGATCCTGCCGAGCGCAGGATCGTGGCGACGTCCCGTATGCTCGAAGCCCCGCTGGTTGCGGCCGACGCAAATATTCAGGGCTACCCCGCGCACAGGCCGTGCGGGAAGGCAAAGGGGCCCAAGCGGGCCCCGGAATGCGATGCCGTGACCTCACCCTTCGATGGGGCCCGGTTGATGCGTCCGCCGAATATCAGCGGTGCATCATCATAAAGCGCATGGGCGGCATGCGATGGTACATGTTCACGAGCTTGTGCCACTGATCGGCCGACAATGTCTTGCGCACAATGCGTACCTGGGCGACCTCCAGATCCAACAAGCGCGCATGATCGCGATCCAGGCGATCCAGGATATCGTGCACGGTCCCCGTGCCGGCGCCTCGCAGCAGGGCCTCATGGAGCGCCCTCTTGTCATTGCGCAGGCGCTTCATGAGCGGCACCGCGACACGCATATGGCGGTTATGCCACACGGCAAGCGTGCTCACCTGGTGATCGCTCAGATGCAGGCTGTAGGACCGCATTTCCGCCAATGGCAGGACCATGGGAATCATGGGGTGGTGGAGAAACCGATGGCGCATGACGACATGGCATCCCGGGGGCGGCGGGGCCATGGGCTTCATGGGAGGCATGGCAAATGCCGTCCCCGTGGTGAGCAGACCGAGCAGCGCCAACGTCAATCGCGATTTCGACATGAAAGGCTCCTTTCCGTATGAGATAAACACCCTGTTGCGTAACCGCCATTATGCCTACCCAGATTAATCCTGGCGATGGCCGAGAGATGTAGTGTTTTGCAACAGCCCGCCCGCCGCGTTACGCCCACCACAACCCTCTCATTCACGGGTCTCTACGATCAGACGCAGTGGTATATTCACGCAGATAGTTGCGAAAGGCACAGGCCACCAACGACGGGGACTTGCCCTTGCGATTGACGACGTACCAGGATCGCGTGATCGGCAGATGCTCGACATCGAGCACCCCCAGATGACCTGAGGCGATCTCCATCATGATCGTATGGCGCGACAGGATGGAGACCCCAAAGTGCACCATGATGGCCTGCTTTATGGCCTCGTTACTCTCCATCTCCATGCGCACGCGCACCCTCAATCCATGCGCGGCAAACAAGCGCTCGGTTGCGGCGCGCGTCCCCGAACCCGGCTCCCGCGCCAGAAACGGCTCCTCGGCAAAACGTCTCAACGGGATGCGTTTTTCGCCCATGAGCGGATGGTCGTTCGCCGCTACCGCCACGAGCGGGTTATCAAGGAAGGCCTCGGCGTCGACCTCGATCTCCCCGGGCGGCTGGCCCAGGATATAGAAGTCGTCCTCGTTGGCAATGAGCCGCTCGATGATGTGCGCGCGATTGCACACCTTGAGCGACGCCTCTATGGACGGGTAACGCTCGCAGAACCGGCCCAACAGGCCGGGCGCAAAGTATTTGGCGGTAGTCACCACGGCGATGCTGAGCGAGCCGCGCGTCAGACCCTTGAGGTCCCCAAGCACCATGTCAAATCGCGCCAGATCATCGAAGACCTCGCGCGCCGTCTTATGCAGCTCGCGCCCGACGTCCGTCGGAAAGATCCGCTTTCCGACATGCTCGAACAAGGGGTAGCCTACCACCTCCGTGAGTTTTTTCATCTGGATGGATACGGTAGGCTGAGTCAGGAACAGAAACTCGGCCGCCTTGCGGAAACTCCCTAGACGCATGATGGCGTCGAAGACCTCCAGTTGGCGAAAGGTGCCATGACGCATGACCGATCCCTCGGATATGAAGATTCCCTGGAACGTGCTCTACCTCTACCAGAAGCTGACACTCGGCATCCATAGCCTATCATCTATCCATTCGATAGAAAACATTGACTATCATTGATGCCACTCCGAGGGTCAGGATACGCACTCGGAGACCTCAATGGCTGGGCCTCGAACAATCAGGACATTTCATGCCATCCATCAGACGATGATCATGGTCATCCTGGGAGACGATATGGCCACACAAGCGATCAAGGGCAAGGAGCGTTACAAGTCGGGCGTCATACCCTACAAGAAGATGGGCTACTGGGAACCCGACTACAAACCGAAGGACACGGATATCATCGTTCTCTTCCGTATCACCCCGCAACCCGGCGTAGACGCCGATGAGGCCGCTGCCGCGGTCGCCGGAGAATCGTCTACGGCCACGTGGACAGTGGTCTGGACCGACCGGCTGACGGCCTGCGAACTCTACCGGGCCAAGGCCTATCGTATCGATCCGGTCCCCCATACCGGCAAAGGCACCCAGGTCGAGGCGCAATACTTTGCCTATATCGCCTATGATATCGATCTATTCGAGCCCGGCTCGATTGCGAACCTCACGGCCTCTATCATCGGCAACGTGTTCGGCTTCAAGGCGGTCAAGGCCCTGCGACTCGAAGACATGCGCATCCCGGTCGCCTACCTGAAGACCTTCCAGGGGCCGGCTACCGGCATCGTCGTCGAACGCGAACGCCTCGACAAGTTCGGCCGCCCGCTGCTCGGCGCCACCACCAAGCCCAAGCTTGGCCTCTCCGGCCGCAACTATGGCCGCGTGGTCTACGAGGCCTTGAAGGGTGGCCTCGACTTCGTGAAGGACGACGAGAACATCAACTCCCAGCCGTTCATGCATTGGCGCGACCGTTTCCTCTACTGCATGGAGGCGGTGAATCGCGCATCGGCCGCGACCGGCGAGGTGAAGGGCCACTATCTGAACGTCACGGCCGGCACCATGGAGGACATGTACGAGCGTGCCGAGTTCGCCAAGTCGCTCGGCTCGGTAATCGTCATGGTCGACCTCGTGATCGGCTACACCGCCATCCAGTCGATGGCCAAGTGGGCGCGCAAGAATGACATGATCCTGCACCTGCACCGCGCGGGCAACTCGACCTACTCGCGGCAGAAGAACCATGGCATGAACTTCCGGGTGATATGCAAGTGGATGCGCATGGCCGGCGTCGACCACATCCACGCCGGCACGGTGGTGGGCAAGCTCGAGGGCGACCCACTCATGATCAAGGGCTTCTATGACACGCTACGCGATCTGCGCACGCCACAAAGCCTCGAAAACGGCCTGTTCTTCGATCAGGATTGGGCGTCTTTGAACCGCGTCATGCCGGTCGCCTCCGGCGGCATCCATGCCGGACAGATGCATCAACTCATCCACTATCTGGGCGAAGACGTGATCCTGCAATTCGGCGGCGGCACGATCGGACATCCGATGGGCATCCAAGCCGGCGCCACCGCCAACCGTGTGGCACTTGAGGCCATGATCCTGGCACGCAACGAGGGCCGCGACTACCTGGCCGAAGGCCCGCAGATCCTCGAGGCGGCGGCCAAGACCTGCACGCCCTTGAAGGCCGCACTCGACACCTGGAAAGACATCACCTTCAACTACGAATCGACCGACACCGCGGACTTTGTCCCGACCACGACGGCCAGCGTCTAGACGCATCGATCAAGGAGACCACACCCATGATGACGAACCCGGGCAATCGCCTGACTCAAGGGCAATTCTCGTTTCTTCCCGACCTGACCGACGCCCAGATCACAGCGCAGATCCGATACGCCCTGAATCACGGCTGGGCGATCGGCGTCGAATATACCGACGACCCGCACCCGCGCAACACCTACTGGGAGATGTTCG
>JAJZZU010000299.1 GCA_021797365.1 Pseudomonadota bacterium
ACCCCAATGAGGTCCCTGATTTCCACTACCCCTCCCGCCGCCGAACCGGTCATCGCCGCCGGCGCGCGCGTGCCGGCGGCGACGCGAGGCGGGCGGCGGTCACGGCCCAGCGCCTTGCTGCCATCCTGCTTATCACGACCATCGTATCCGCGCGCCCTGCCCGGTGTCTGGTTTCCGTAGTCACAAGCCACTCCGCGCGACTATCACATCACCCCAAGGCCGCGCCCCGACATCGCCCGGTAGGCCCTGCGCCGCGCCCACACCCCCCTTACAATAGCGCGATGTCCGCCATGGCACCGCCCCAAAAGGTCGCCGACGGCCTTGTCTCCCGGGTACCCTTTGTCACCGTGCACCTTCCCGGGCGCGACGCCAGGCACGTCCCGATCTATCCCGGATGGCTGCCGGGGATCGTCCTGAGCGTGTCGATCACCATGCGATCGATCTTGCCCCCCACGGCCCGCGCCGCCGTGCTTCGGGTATAGACGGAGCGTTTCGGAAAGACCACGGTGGTCTTCGCCGCCTTGCTGTAGAGTGTCACATTCAGCGGACATACCGACGCCGCCTTCCACGCATGATTCAGCAGGCCGCTAAAGAGGAACGGGTTACAAAATACCAGGGCACGGACATCGGTGAACCCGGGCTTGTTGAAATCTGGGACATGCAAAATCTTCTGTTTGGCGGCAATCAAGTGCAGGATATCGAGCTTCATGACCACCTTGAAGTGATGCGAGCTGAGGGCCCTGATCACGGCTTTTTGTGCCGCCGGCATTGCCATCGGCACGGTCTCTACGAAAAATGCCGACGCCTGCGCGACAGCGATGCCCAATAGACCCAAGCCCCCGCCTACTACCCCTATAAGTCCCTTCCGATTCATCAGTTTGCATCTCCTATCATGACTCCTATTCGCCGGGCCGCCACTTCTGATACGCGAACCCTTTGGCTCATCATGCCAAGGCCGAAGCCATCGGCACGCCCCATGGACACCGCCACGCTGCCATGCCGGTGCTCAGGCCGGTGCGGCAAGCACCAACGAGAAATAGCCGTTGTCCGACTCCTCATGGCGACACCAGCCAAAACCCGCGGTCTCCAGCAGCGCCCTCATGCCTTCCGGCGTGAATTTGCGGCTGATCTCCGTCAGTATAGTCTCGTCGCGCGCAAAGGACGCTACAAGACCGATGCGCGCAAGCGTGACAGTGTGCATACTGCGTGCACGCAGATGCATCTCGACCTGGCCCTTGTGCTCATTGAAAAACGCCACATGCATAAACCGGCGTTCGTCGAAATCCGCGCCCAGCCGCGTGTTCAAGACCCTGAGAAGATTCATGTTGAATTGCGCGGTGTAGCCGTGAGCGTCGTTATAGGCGGCATCGAGGATACGCTTGTCCTTGATGCGATCAAAACCGAGCAGGAGGTAGTCTTCGGCATGCATGGTGGCACGCAGCGCTGTGAGAAAAGTTACAGCCTCGTCATGGCTTAGGTTGCCTATGGTGCCCCCAAGGAACAGGAACAGGCGCGGACCCCTGGAATGTGGCAGCGCCGGCAGATCGACGGCGTAGTCGCCCACCAATAGCTCCATTTCCAGCCATGAATAGCGGCGCTTGAGACGCGCGGCAGCCGCGCGTAAGGCCTCGTCGCAGACATCGAACGGCTGGTAGCGAACATACCGCCCGGCACGTTCGCAGGCCACAAAGAAATGGTTGGTCTTGACCGACGACCCACTACCGATCTCCACCAGCGTTCCCGGTGCCACCTGATCGAGTATCCCGCATGCGTGGCGTGCGAGCAGTGCCGATTCGGTGCGCGTCGGATAATATTCCGGGGTCGCGCAAATACGTTCGAACAGCAAAGATCCGCGCCGGTCGTAAAAATACTTGGCAGGCAGTTGCTTGGGGTTGCGCGATAGCCCCCGGCGCGCATCGCCGTCGAGCCCCGATGCGTGCGTCGCCCCGGGTAGATGTACGAGCGAAATCCCCGCCATCGGCCACGCCTCGCGGCCAACGTCGAAGTCCTCGAGCGACTGCATGTCCTGTTCCATGGCGCCTCCTTGTGATCTCACCGTGATGGTCCCGTTGATAATCCCCCGCCGTCCCGATCCCATCGTCGCGGCATCGCGCACCGACCGATCGGCGCGTCTGCCCACCATCGGGCCTTTTCGCCGCATAGCCACCCGACCACGCGCGGGCGCGCTTCAGGTTGTCGCCAGGGCGCCATACCAGACGACGCATGAGGGCGTCGTTTGTGGCGGCATCGGCGCGCACAGGGCGGCAGGCCTCGCTGGTGATCCCGCTCGCGCCCGTGGCACGGTCATAAGCGCGGGCAACACCGGGTCTTTTTTGCTAGAATCCGTCGCCATGTGTCGTCTCGCCGCCTATCTCGGACCTCCCCTGTCACTGGCGCGTTTCCTGCTCGCGCCCGCCCATGGCCTGGTCCAGCAGTCGTACGCCCCGCGCGAGATGCGCGAGGCGCGGGTCAATGCCGACGGTTACGGCGTCGGCTGGCGTGCCCCTGACGGGTCTTTGGCGCGTCTTACCTATGGCATGCCGATATGGGCCGACCACAACCTGCCAACCCTCGCCGCGCATATCACCGCGCCCGTGTGGGTGGCCAACGTACGCAGCGCCACCGCCGGGTTCGCCAATCATCCCGCCAATACGCAGCCCTATCTGGCGGATGGCTTGCTGTTTTTGCATAACGGCTATCTGGTCGATTTCCCGGCAGTGCGCGCGCGCCTGCGCCGCGTCCTGTCCCCGGAGATCGAGTGCTCGATCGAAGGGACGACCGATTCCGAATACGTGTTCGCGTTGCTTCGTCAGGTCCTGGCCACGGCCGATTTCGACATCCCCGAGGCCCTGCGGGAGACTGCGCGCCGACTGTTCGACGAATTCGGCGTCGCGGGCGGCCTCCTGAATATCGTGGTCACAGACGGCGAGCGGATCCATGCCCTTCGTCATGCCCTGGGGGCCGCGCCACCGACCCTCTACTTTACGATCGACGACGAAGAATATCCGAATGCCACCCTCGTCGCCTCGGAACCTCTGACGGAGGGGACGTATTGGCAAACAGTCCCCGAGCATCATATCCTCACTGTCGATGGCGATAAACCCGCCCAGCTCATATCACTGTAGACTTATGGACGCCTCGCTCTACGCCAATCTTCAGAAGATGCGCGCTAGCGCCCGGTCGCTCGTACGATCGGTGCCGCCCGCCGAGCGGCGACGCATGCACCACAAGGACCTGAGCCCGCTGCTGTGGCATCTTGGGCACCTTTTGTATGTGGAGCAGCAATGGATCGGAGAGCGACTCGCCGGGCTTGGCCACGACGCTGGGCGCGCCCGACTGTTTCGGCCCGACGGCCTGCGCAAATCCGAGCGCGGCGCGTGCACGCCGGATCTGGGCGAACTCACCCACGAATGGGCAGACTGGGAGGGACAGTGCGTCGAGTGGCTGAGCGTGGCCGAATCTGCGCATCCCCATCATCCATTATTGGCCGGCGACTTCATATTGCACTTTTTGATTCAGCATCATGGTCAGCACCTGGAAACCATGCACCAGGCGCTCACGGCGCGCGCGTTGGCCCTGGATACCGGCGACTTCCTCCCGTCGCGTCCGCTCGTGGCCGAGGCGTCGTCTGCGGACTACCACACCTGGCCCGGTGGCTTGTGCGAGATCGGCGACGATAGTCCCCACCATTATGACAATGAGCGCCCGCGTCACATCGTGTCGGTGCCGGCATTCGCGATCGCCGAACGCCCGGTCTCCAATGCCGCCTACCTGGGATTCATGGAGGCGGGCGGCTACCATGACGACCGCTACTGGACATGCGAGGCGCGGCGCTGGCG
>JAJZZU010000300.1 GCA_021797365.1 Pseudomonadota bacterium
AAAATCGACGGGCTCGGTGAACAAGAGCGAGCGCATGTGCCAGAGATCGCGCCCCGGATAGACGTGGCAGCCCTTGCCAAACGGCGAGGAATCCAACAAGGCCTGCACGCGTGCGCCCCACTCCGGCGTGCCATTGGTGGCCAGGATGTGCACGGGCTCGGCACCGAGCTCCAGCAGAAATGCCGCGAGCCCGAGCGTGAGGTCCGGATCCCCATAGAGCGCAAAACGCTTGCCATGGATATGCGCCGAGGAGTCGGCAATGGCATCGACGAGCCGCCCCCGTTCGCGTGCGATCTCCTCGGGGATCGCACGCCCCGATAGCCGCGCCACCTCCATCAGAAAGCGGTCGGTCCCGGCCACCCCCATGGGATGATTGAAGGCTACGACCTCCTGGCCCTTCTTCTCGATATAGGCAAGCGTCTTCGGCGTACAGAACTCCTGCATGGAGACCGTGGCCTTGGCGTGCACGGCGGCGGCCGCGTCGGCGAGCGTCGTGCCACCGTCGTACATGCGGAACTGGCCGTCGGTCGGGGTATCCCATACGTCACTGTTGTCCCCGAGGATCGTATAGTCGATGCCCATGAGACCAAAGAGGCGCTTGACCTCGCGCATGTTGCCGATCGCGTAGCCATCAAAGCCGCCGATGAAGTTGATGCTGTCGCGCGGCTCGCGCACAAGCGGCGCCTCGGTCCCGGCCTTGCCATCCCAAAAATGCTCGAGGATGCTCCTCATGGTGTTGTCGTAGCCTGTGATATGGCTGCCTACGAACGCCGGCGTGTGCGTGAACGGGACATCGAACGTCGGCGGCACGGAGCCCTTCTCCTTGGCGGTCTTTATGAACGCGTTCAGGTCGTCGCCTATCACCTCGGCCATGCACGTCGTCGAGACCGCGATCATCTTCGGCTTATAGAGGTTATAGGCGTTCGCCAGCCCATCGATCATGTTGTTCAGACCCCCGAACACCGCGGCGTCCTCGGTCATCGATGACGATACGCACGATGTGGGCTCCTTGAAATGCCGGCTGAAGTGACTGCGGTAATAAGCGACGCAGCCCTGCGACCCATGCACGAACGGCAAGGTCCCCTCGAAGCCCACGGCCGCGAAGACCGCTCCCAAGGGCTGGCAGGCCTTGGCGGGATTCACGACCAGGGCCTCGCGCGCGAAGTTCAGCTCGCGGTATTCCTGGGTCTTGGTCCAGTCGACGGCCTTTTGAAGTTGGGCCACCGGGACGGCGTTCTCGAAGGCCTTTTTGTTTTCGAACATATCCACGTATTCCGGGGACCGGAACAAGGTGAAATGGTCGAGGACTTTTTCCGCATTCTGGCTCATACAAACTCTCCATTCACTCGATGAGGGCGTCTATGACCGGCCTATTGCCCCGCGTTCCAGGGGGCCTTTGTGAGACCCCACACCGGGTTATTGATCGCCATGTCCATGTCGCGGGCGAATATCGCGAAACCGTCGTAACCGTGATAGGGGCCCGAGTAGTCCCAGGAGTGCATCTGGCGGAACGGTACGCCCATCTTCTGGAACACATACTTCTCCTTGATCCCCGAGCCCACGAGGTCCGGCTGCAGGCGATCGACGAACTTTTCGAACTCGTAGCCGGTTACATCGTCGTAGATCAGCGTGCCGTCCTTCACGTAATGGGTGGTGCGCTGATAGTCGTCGTTGTGGCCAAACTCGTAGCCTGTGCCGATGACCTCCATGCCAAGGTCCTCGTAGGCGCCTATGACGTGGCGCGGCCTGAGCCCCCCGACGTAGAGCATGACCTTCTTGCCCTCTAGGCGCGGCCGGTATTTGGCGATGACCGCGTCCATGAGCGGCTGGTATTTGGCAATGACGCGCTCCGCCCCTTCCTTGATGCGGTCGTCGAAGTGACTGGCTATGGTGCGCAGCGATTCGGCGACCTTGGATGGGCCAAAGAAGTTGTATTCCACCCACGGGATACCGAACTTCTCCTCCATGTAGCGGGAGATGTAATTCATGGAACGATAGCAATGCAGGATGTTGAGCTTGGCCTTGGGGGTATTCTCGAGTTCGGCCAGGCTCCCGTCGCCGGACCACTGGGCGATCACGCGAAGCCCCATCTCTTCGAGCAGGATGCGCGAGGACCAGGCATCGCCCCCGATGTTGTAATCACCGATGATGGCGACATCATAGGGTGTGCTCTCGAAGGGCGCGGCCTTGTCGCCGCCCTTCTCGAAGACCCAGTCGCGGACCGCGTCGTTGGCGATATGGTGGCCCAGCGATTGCGACACGCCGCGGAAACCCTCGCAGCGCACCGGCACTATGGTCTTGCCGTCGTACTCCTTGGACTTCTTCTTGGCGACGGCCTCGATGTCGTCGCCGATAAGCCCTATGGGGCACTCGGATTGAATGGTGATGCCGTGATTCAACGGGAACAGGGTCTGGATCTCGTCTAGGATCTTGTCGAGCTTCTTGTCGCCACCAAAGACGATGTCCTTTTCCTGGAAGTCGGACGTAAACTGCATGGTCACGAAGGTGTCTACGCCGGTGACCCCGATGTAATAGTTGCGCCGCGCCGCCCAGGAGTATTGGCCGCATCCGACCGGGCCGTGGGATATGTGCACCATGTCCTTGATAGGCCCCCACACGACACCCTTCGAGCCCGCGTACGCGCAGCCGCGGATCGTCATGACGCCCGGCACCGACTTGATGTTGGATTTCACGCCGCAGTCGGGCTTGTCGCCCTCATAGACGTTCAGGTGCTTGGCACGCTTCTTGGCGGTTTTCTCCGGATAAACCGAAAGCGCCTCCGCGATGACCTCGCTATTGCGGGCCTTTACTTCGTCTGGTGTCATATCCATAGCAAACTCCTGTCAGTGCGGCCGGGGCAGAACCCCGGCCGGCGTCAACATCGTCAGGCCACTGCGCACTCGGCGGCCGACTTGCCCACGATGGACTCATCCACCGCCTTCATGATGCCGTGCTCCATGAGCAGATCCTCGAGCTCATCCATGGTGATAGGTGTGGGGATGGTGCCCTTGCCCACGTTCTCATGGATCTTGGCGGCCAAAGTCCGGTACTCGTCGGCCTGCTTGGAGTCGGGCGCGTACTCCAGGACCGTCATGCGCCGCAATTCGGCATGCTGCACGACGTTGTCGCGCGGCACGAAGTGAATGAGCTTGCTGTTCAACTTCTTCGCCAACGACTCGGCCAGTTCATACTCCTTGTCGGTCTGGCGCTCATTGCAGACCAGCCCCCCCAGGCGCACGCCACCCGAATTGGCGTACTTCAGAATGCCCTTCGAGATGTTGTTGGCGGCATACATGGCCATCATCTCGCCGGACATCACGATATAGATCTCCTGGGCCTTGTTCTCGCGAATCGGCATGGCAAAGCCGCCGCACACGACATCGCCCAGCACGTCGTAGGAGACGTAGTCGGCGCCGTCATAAGCGCCCTCCTCCTCGAGGAAATTGATGGAGGTTATGACGCCGCGGCCGGCGCAGCCCACGCCCGGCTCCGGGCCCCCGGACTCCACGCAACGGATGTCGCGGTAGCCGATCTTCATGACGTCCTCCAACTCCAGGTCCTCGACGCTGCCCGCGGAGGCCGCAAGACTCAGGATCGTGTCCTGGGCCTTGGCGTGCAAAATGAGACGCGTCGAATCGGCCTTCGGATCGCAGCCGACGATGAGGATCTTCTGGCCCATCTCGGCGAGCGCCGCCAAGGTGTTCTGGGAGGTCGTCGACTTGCCGATGCCACCCTTGCCATAGAACGCGATTTGCCGTAATCCTGTCATTTCCGATCTCCTTATGTATTTTGAGACTCTTCGTGGCGTTG
>JAJZZU010000301.1 GCA_021797365.1 Pseudomonadota bacterium
CGCAAACTCGGGGCGGGTCGGTGATGGCCGCCCCAGCGGAGACCTTCGCTGCGGTTGACCACGATGCCGTCACGGCGGCGGCATCGAGGTTCTATCGGCACATCCGGCGATGCGGGCACTGCTGCCTGATGTCCGAAAAGCTATGTAAAACCGGACGGGCATTGCGCGATGAGAAATATAACGCGGTCATGCAGAAGTGGAGGAGATGAGCCATGGACGATCAGCAAACAGCAACCGGCAGTGACATCAACTGGTCTTCGTCAGAGCGCCCTACGGTCGCCGTTTTGTGCGCGGCTGTGGGCGCGGCGGCTGGGTACGTCGGCGGACTGGAGGGGCTGTTATGGTGGGTCGGGAGCCCCCTCACGCCGGTGCGCGAGATCCCGACGTGGATCTGGCATATCGTTCGTACTTATGGCGTCGTGCCGCCTGTGGTGGGCGGTTGGATCCCTGCCGCCCTGGCGGCCGGGCTCGGGATTGTCTGTGGGATCGGCGGATGGATCGTGTCTACTCGGTCCAACATCAGGCACATTCGAGGTCTCCAGATCCACACGAGCGCCCGACGCGCGGCCCGCACGTTTAGGCCGTTCCAGGGCAAGCTGCGGGGTGTCCCCATACACCCGACAGTCAATATCGGCGAGCATCAAGAATGCAGGCACATTTTTGTATTGGGCGGGGCCGGTGCAGGTAAGACAACCATTCTTTGGCCCATGCTTCGCGCAATCATTGCGCGCGGCGATAAAGTTTTGTTGCTCGATTTCAAGGGGGATTTCACGAAAGGTCTGCCGCGCCCGTTTTGCCTTCTAAGCCCCGCCGACGCACGGTCAAGCCGGTGGCTTATCGGGCGCGACATCAGGACGCGATTAGATGGGATGGCTTTTGCGGAGACTTTGATCCCTCTACCGACCGGCGGCGATGTGATATGGGCTAGGGGTGCGCAGGGTTTGCTTATTGCGCTGGTCGCGCATCTGCAGACGACTAATGGTGCGAATTGGGGATTTTGCGACCTCGCACAATTGGCCGGTCGGGTCCTGCTTGATTACAAATTATTGGTGTCGATTGTCGTGAAAGAACACCCGCCAGCAAAAGGATTCCTGATGGGCGAGGACTCCCGGACAACCCAAAGCTTTTTGGCAGAACTGAGCGGCGCCCTGGGCCATGCAATCGAACTCGGCGTCGCCGACTATACGATCCTGAAAACCAAAAAAAAGGAGAAGATCACAAACTGGTCGATTCGGGACTGGCTATCCCCGGACTCGAAATTGCCGCGCGTGGCGGTTATCGGTTGGGACACAGACTCGACCCAACTCTCACAAGCGTGGTCGGCAACGTTGATTGAGCAGATGGTGAGGCAAGTAGGCAGGATGCCAGACGTGCCGCCTGACAAGAGACGCATCTGGCTCTTCCTGGATGAGGTCGCGCAGGCTGGGAAGATTCCGTCGATTACAAACGCGTTGGTTACGTTACGATCGAAAGGTGCGCGGACGTTAATCGCTATGCAGTCGATTGCTCAACCTAACCAGTCATACGACCAACATACGCTGACGATCTGGGCCGGGAGCTGCGCCACCAAAATTTTGTGTTCTCTGGGGTCGGAGGCTGATCAAAAATTCGGTTCTGGAATGTTGGGCGAGCGCGAGGTCGAACGGTACACAACACAGATAACGCAGTCGCCCGGCATGTCTGGGCCGTCGCGGTCTGGGTCATGGCAACGTGTCAAGGAGCCGGTCTTACTACCGTCCGAACTTGGGTATCGGCTGACGCCGGACGCAGATGGCGTGAAGTCCTTAATACTATCCGCCGGCAGGGACACTGCCGCCCTTCTCCGGTGGCCTTTCTATCAGGTCCCAAACTTGCGAAAAGACCGCATAGAGGCGGCGTGGAAGGCTGTGGATTTTAAGCGGCCAAGATGGGGCGAGGATCCGCTGCCCGTCGCTGACGTGCCTGCGGGTGACGGTGAGCGGTTAGATCCGGTCATCAACCCGAACCCGGATATCGCGGCACTGAATACGCAGAAGAAGGTGGGGCAGGATCGGGAGATAGAGACAGAAAAACCCAAGAGCGCGACAACAAAAACGCCACAAATGAAGCCGTCCGTCCCGCAGGCTAAGGCGCCAAAGAAGATGCAACCCGAATCCGATGACCCATTCGCCGACATTGTGTCCGGGGTTCTCGCTGACACGCTCTTGCCCGGCGCGTCAGTCATCACTGACCTTATCAACACAGTAGTCCCCGACAGCACGGATGCTGATGTATCCGACCTACCGATGATTCCGGAGGTTCCTGCGCCCGACGCGAGCGCCAACGAAGAGACTGGGACTGGGCGCGAACCCGAGGCCGGTGAGTGAATTTCCAGTGCGGGTCACAGAGAGAGAGTCCATATATAGGAGTATCCGACCATGCGTAAGATATCGGCATCTATATCGGCATCTATAGTTATAGCCGCAGCCGCCCTGCTTGCCGCAGGCCCCGCCCACGCACTGGGCGGCGGGGTGGCGATCAGCGGCTACTGCAAATCGGTAGGCGGCCTCATCGCCTCCGAGGGCAGCGTCATGTCAGTGTCCTCACAGATCACGACGCTTCAGGGCACTCTTGCCGCGCAACTCCATTTGATCGGCTCATCTATCGCCTCGCAAGAAGGCGCCCTAATCTCTACGATCGACAGCCAATTCAAGAACGAGAACAACCAGATTCGCCACAGCGCGAACGCCGCGCGCATCGGCCAGATCAAAGCCCAGCAGGCCCTCGCGATGGCGCCGGACCAGCAACCGCAGAATATGTGCGACGCCCCGGGTCTCGGTGCGGGGATTCAGGTCGGCTCGCAGACCAACGCGGACCTCACGCAGAAGATCGCGGCCGCCAGCAATAGCCACGATACGACATTCACGCGCCCGATCGATGCCGACGCCGCCGTCATGAAAGCGCCGTCAACGGTCTTTGGCCCCGCGCCGCCCTTCGTGCCGGGCGGCAGCCTGTCGCCGGTGCAGTCGGGCATCGCCTCACAATGGATCAACGCCGACACGGCTCCGTATCCCCTGCCCGCGATCCCGGCGACCTCGAATCCCTCGCCGAGTGCGATGCGCTACGATGCGGCCGTGCGCGTCGATACCGCGCGTCTGGCGGTGCCCCAGGAGACTGAGGCGATGATCGTAGCGCTTCATACGGCGTCTTTGAACGTCGGCACATGGCCGTCTGATACCTGGGCGGCGATGACGGATAAGAGCGGTGGGGTGCCGCCCGGGGTCGTGAACGGGCACATCTCGGACAATGCGTTGACGCGCTTGCAGGTCGCCGCGCGCTACGCCAACCCTTCTTGGTACGCGGGCCTTGTCACGAAAAACACGCAAGGCCTCCTGCGCGAGGTCGCGCTCATGGATGCGGTGCGCATGCACATGCAGTACACGGAACTCCGGCTGACGGAGCGCATGGCGATGATGATCTCGCAGATGGCCGCCCAGCAGGCCAATAGGGCGGCGCGGACGGATGCGGGGGTGCGGGGATGAATAGGGCACGGCTTTGGGACCAGTTCCGTTGCTTATTCCTGCCCCGCAGTCATCGCCGACGCATCCGGCAGGGCAAGCGCACTCTAAGGAAGATCAGGCCATGGCTTCAGGAGCCGGGAGGGGCACCGCGAGCCTTCGGTTACCTGCGCAAGGTCGATCCATTGACCTTCGAGGAACTGACGCTCCAGTCGTTTGCAGATATGGGCTGGCGTGTCCGGCGTGGCACACGCTACTCCGGCGACGGTGGCATCGATGGGCAT
>JAJZZU010000302.1 GCA_021797365.1 Pseudomonadota bacterium
ACGTGAGACGGCGTGGGTGGGCGATCAATATCGTGGCCGCGTTGCTTGTCGTGGGTGCCGGCGCGATCGTCGGTCTCACGGTCTTTACCGTGATGCGTACCAATGCCGATGTCGCCCTGCGGCGCAATCTCGTGTCCGAGCTTGCGTTGCGCGTGCAGTGGGCGGTACGCGACATCCGTGACGCGCGGTTGCGCGTGCGCATGGTTGCCACCCGCCCGTTCCTGGCCGATCAATTGGCGGCCGCGCGCCGGCATGAGGGCGCGGCACTCGGCACGGTGGACCGCGGTCTGCGCGCCTTTCTCGCCATGCGCCTGTCAGCGCTGGCGCTCTATACGAATGCCGGCACCCTCTACGCCCATGCCGGGGCGTTCATGGCGCACCCGGTCGTGGATATGCCCTTGCGCGGGGAGCTCGGTACGACGCTCTTGTGGAACGAGGGGCGCGGTTTCGTACTGCGCGTGGCCTTGCCGGTCTACCGCCGGCGCGCGGTTGTCGGCTGGGTGGTGGGTGACGCACCCCTGCCGACGTTGGGCCGGCTGCTGCTCGGCGCTAGGGCCCTGCGTTCGGCCGCCAACATCGGTCTGTGTGGTCCGGCGGGCACGCACATGACCTGCTTCCCCAATACCTTCGATCCGAGTCAGGCGTTTGCGCGCATGGCACGCCGTCGCGCCGGGGCCCCGCTACCCATAAGCTATGCGCTGGCCGGCCACGCCGGCTTTATCGTGACGCGCAACTATCTGGGGCACCAGGTGGCGGCCGCCTATCGTCCTGTCGCCGACACCGGTCTTGGGATGGTATTGACCATGGACACCGCGGCGCTCTATGCCCCTGTGTATCGGGAATTTGCCATCGTGTTGCCGCTCATCGTGGCGGTGTTGGTGGTTGCACTCCTGGTATTGCGTTGGCAGCTCGCGCCGCTCGTCGCCGATCTCGTGGCCTCGGAACGGAGCGCCCACGAGGCCCATGAGCGCCTGAAAGATACCGAGAGCTATGTACAGGCGGTTGTGAACAGCGTTGACGAGGGCATCGCCACGATCTCGGAGACCGGTATTATCGAGACCTTCAACCCCGCCATGGCACGTCTCTTCGGCTACGCGCCCGAGGAGGTGATCGGCCATAACGTGAGCCTGCTCATGCCCGAGCCGCATCGCAGCCACCACGATGACTACCTGCACCATTATCGGGATACCGGCGAGGCGCGGATCATAGGGATCGGCCGGGAGCTCACGGGCCAGCGCCAGGACGGCAGCGAGTTTCCGATCGATCTGCGTGTGTCGGAGTTTTATCTGGGTGGCAAGCGGCGCTTCATCGGCACGGCGCGCGATGCCACCGGGCGCAAGGAGGCCGAGCGGCGCATGGAGTATGTGGCCACCCATGATACCCTGACCGACCTCCCGGGACGGGCATTGATCCAGACGCGCATCGATCAGCTCATACGCCGTGCCGAACGCAGCGGCCAGCTGTTCGCGGTGATGTTTGTCGATCTCGACCACTTCAAGGACGTCAACGACTCGCTCGGCCATGACCAGGGCGATCGCTTTCTGCGGCTTGTGGCGCGCCGCCTGCAAGAGGCCTTGCGCGCCGAGGATATGGTCGGACGCCTTGGTGGGGACGAGTTCGTCATCCTGACGGCGGCGCTGGTCACCCCTTTGGATGCGGCCCTGATCGCCGACAAGCTCCTGCGCGCGCTGTCGGCGCCCTACCTCCTGGAGGGTCACACCCTGTACTGCAGTGCCAGTATCGGCGCCGCCCTCTATCCCCAGGATGGCCGCGACGTCGATACCCTGTTGCGTCACAGCGATACCGCCATGTATCAGGCCAAGCGCTCCGGCCGCGGCCTGTATCGCTGTTACGATGAGGCCGCCAACGCCACCTCCAGCGACGAGGTCCGGCTCGCAGGTGGTCTGCACAAGGCCTTGAGCGCGGGCGAGCTCGTACTGTACTACCGGCCTGTGCGCGCCGTCGGGGACCGCACGGTGGTGGCCGTGGAGACGGCCCTCAAGTGGCGCCATCCGGAACAGGGCCTGTTGGACAGCGATGACTTCCTCGGGATCGCCGAGGAGGCCGGCCTTGCGGTGTCACTCATCGAGTGGGTGCTGCGCCAGGTGGGTAGCGAGATCGCGCGCTGGCGCGCGCGTGGCCTCAAGACGGCACCGGTCTACATTCGGCTGGGTTCGCGGCCGTTTCGGGACGCCCGCCTCCAGGAGTCGTTCGCGGCACTCTTGACCCGTGGCGACGGGTACCTGGGATCGGTGGGTGTGGAGATACGCGAGGAGGATGTGATGGACGACCCGCAGGGCGCCCTCGAGGCGCTCTCTTGCTGGCGCCGCGGCGGCGTCGATGTGATGCTCGGTGACTACGGGGCCGGGTATTCCAGCCTTCCCTACTTGAAGGCGCTGGCGTTTCGCACGGTGCGTCTCGACGCCTCGTTGACTGTCGATAATTCGGCGGATCCCGAGTCCATCGAGGGCCTGACGGCCATCATCGCGACCCTGCACGCGCTCGATATCACGGTTGTGGCCTCGCGCGTCGCCACCCCGGAGCAATACGAGGCCGTGCGCCGCTGGGGTTGTGACCGCTATGTCGGGGATCTGGCGGGCGCGCCCATGCGCGCCGACGGCTGCGCGATGTGTCTTGGTGAACAGGACGCGCCCGCAGCCGGACGGGGCTTGGGCGACGGGCGGCCCCTCGCAGGTCCGCTTTAGCCCGCCTCGCCCGGTGCGGCGGCGGTGCTCTCCTTACGGCGCGCCAGGCGCTTTTCCAGCGCCCCAGGGCGCTCGGGGATGGTGGTCTCTCCGAATAGCGACTGCTTTAGGAAGCGAAACGCAAAGCGCATGAGGGCCACATCGTCTTGCATCAGTTGTTCGCGCTCTTGCGCGGCGATTGCGTAGACCTCATCGAAGGACGGCGTGCTGATGAAGTCCCGGAATCCATCCAAGTCGTAGCTTGCGAGAAAGAAGAGCTGCAGGCTGCGATCCGATGGCTTGCCTATGGTCGGTCCGCACGAGCGCTTCTTCAGCACCACCTGCCGCCACTCCCGATTCATGTCGTCGTAGACATCGACGCCCTGGCTCTCACGGTAGGCGCGCACGGTCTGTGTCTGCGGCTCGTGATGACCCAGGCAATGTTCTTCCTTTACGATGAAATACGCGTCTTCATCGGTCGGCGAATCCTTTTTGCGCATCGACATGAGGCCGAGGGCATAATAGCGGCAGGCGGTCGGCCGGTCCTCGTAGACACCGCAGCCCTGCTCGGTGAGAAACTGACAGCGGGTCGACTCATCCGCGGTACGCAGTTTGAGGCCTGGCACACCGTGGCCATCCATCTCGAATGGGACCGTGTGACGAAACAGGAACTCGCGCGCGCTTAGCCCAAGGCGCGTCTTGAGACGCAGGATATCGTAGGGCGTGAGCTGGATGTCGATGCTCTGGCAGCACTTGTTGAAACATGCGATCCCGCTGTGGCAGGCAAACTGAAAACGATCGTCCAGCTCGAGCTTGACGGGGGTTATCGGGCTTTGTGGGCGCGTGTCGGAGGGATCTTGATTCATGGGGTTCCTCGTGGCAATCCAGGATACGACGGACAAAAAAAAGGGGGTCCCGCAGGACCCCCTCATTATACCTCGTTTAAGTCCGCGCGTATCGCGCTTACGGCGCGGTGGGCTTGGAGACGAGGTCGACGTGCGGACGCTTGAACACGTTCCACTTCTTGGTCTTGCGGTCGTACGTCGAGTTCACAAAGCACTTCCAGTTCTTTTCG
>JAJZZU010000303.1 GCA_021797365.1 Pseudomonadota bacterium
CGGCTGAGTGTTTCCGATTGCCTCCAAGGATGGCGGCAAGCTTTTACGGGTGTGAAAGGGCTTCGCGGTCTCGGCAAATTTCACACACAAATCCGCATTCACCCGACATTGTTCGCGAACCCAAGGCTGAACAGCGAAGTCGACGGTCGATCGGTACGACACCTGAACCGGCCACCCAATAGCGTGGTTGGCCACCCGGGGAAAGAGACGTTTGACCAAAGCCATGGCCGACAGTTCTTCCCCGTCCTCCAAGTCGAGGCGGTCCGTCTTGGTGCGGATCGCCTTCCAAAACGCGTCACGTTTACGCGGATCGCTGCCATGGCCGGAAATCTCTTGCCACTGCGGCATCATTCTGCATTTGCGTCCGGCTTCTCCGGGATAAACGTGGCTTCGCCAATTTTTTCGGCGGTCCAGTAAGTCCGGGTCTTCGCCGAGGACCCACTGGACTTCCCAAAAATGGGCAATTTGTCGGTCCCAGATCGCTCGGGTCTGAGAACCCAAATGCGCGGCGGGGGCCACGAAGTGGGTCCAGACCGCTTCGGCAATCATCGCCCAGGATCTCTGCACCGCTTCCACACACCATAGGGGTTGAAAGTCGCCAGGTATCTCCGCCGCAAACCGGTTGGGCAGAGTCCCGATGCGAGGTCCTGGCAGTTTGTTGTGATGGATGGCCTCCAGCAAGGGGTCGGAGATATGGCCCGATCCATCCGTGACGATGGGAAACACGATCTTGCCCTGATGGCGGATCGTGGCATCCATGGCCTGGCCACTGAGATAGGACAAGAGAAATGATCCCGCCCACAAATCGCGGGTACGCCGCGCTTGACTCACAAACGATTGAACGGGTCCCAGAGAAAATTGCAGACGTTTCATGGCCAAATTTGTTTCACCTCGGGAAATCGCTTGTGGTCCGATTGGGTCGCAATCGACCCGGTCACAAAGCGGGTGATGACCGGATAAGAGGATTCCATCGCGGCCGGTACCTGTATCGACTGCTTGCCCGTTCTTTCGATTGTCATTTGTGCATCCTTTCCGCCTAAAAATTGGCTCGGGAAAATGGCGGCCATAGCAACATAGGTGTCCTCGGCCAGACGCCCAAAGTGGAAAAACAACGGACTGGCCCGTCGTTCTCGGCCGGGCGTACTCCCTTTTACCGAAACCTTTTCCTTCTCCGCGCGGAAAAAATAATTGTGAGGGAGACCAAAAATACTCCGGCGCGGCGCGTGATCGACTTTCTGCCCATTCAATACTTGGCGCATCAGATCATGATCATCCGGAAAATTTCTTTCGGCGGGCAATGTTCCGCTCCGGCCCTGAGGGCCCCAGCGGCGATAATTCTGGAAACGGGACCCAATGTCGTCCCACAACGGACATAACGTAGAACGCTGATCTAATAGGTAGAGCGCTGTCTTGTTGCTAAAGGCCGTGTACGGCGGGAGTGCATCCGAATTCGAGGAGACGTGTGACAAGACGTGGCGCCATGTTTGCATGAAGTCGGCCACGGTTCTTGGCCCTTGCCAGATTGTGTCGCCATTTTGTTTGATGTCGATAATATGGAGGCTGCCGAAGCCTCTGCGCGTTCGCCGACCGATGCCGCCAATGAGGCCCAACACTTTGACCGCATCCAGAACCAACGGGTCGAAAGGTTGACGGGAAATGATTGTCATGGTGAATCGCCAGGGAGCGGCGATATAGGGAATATTTTTGGCGCCCCGCGACCCCCCGAGGCCGTATCCGAGATATTTCATGCCCGGGTAACGAGACGGAGGAAAGGCATCGTCCTTGACATGCAAGGGAGTTGTCGCGGTGCAGGGGAGGAAGAGGAGAGACGATTGGCTCCTCGGGGATCCAAAGATCGCCATATCATGATTATGAATGCGTGCTAGCTGACCCTCATAATAGGAATAAGCCAAGGCGCGCCACCAGAACCGCAACACGCCCTTCAGGGAACTTTCTCGTAACCGCACAGACGGGGATTCAGGCGAAAAGCCCTCTAAGAACGCGGGCGTAACCAGTTCATATGTGACGTCCATCGTATGCATTGCAATCACTCCTTGAACGACAGTCGAACGCTATGTTGTGTACTATTCTGCAGAATATGATAAAATTCCTGCAATTAGAAAAAATTTCGCGGTACAGGGGGGACTAAGACCGTGCGGATTTTGTTGACCACAGTCGGGGGCAGTCCGGAGCCGATTAAGACAACGTGGGATCATTGGCGCCCCACCAAGACTTATTTCATTTGTTCCGAGGATGACCGATATTCGGGGCAACGCGGATCCTATACCAAAGTTGATAATATGACCCCCGAAGGCGGTTTGGTTCAACAATTGCAATTGACCTCGGACGCGTACGAGATTATTTTGGTCCCCGGGGATCGGTTGGATTCGGCGTACACGAAAATCACAGAGGTCATCCGCGCTATTGGAATCGCCTATCCCGATGCGCAGATTGCCGCCGATTATACCGGCGGCACGAAATCGATGTCCTCGGCGTTAGTTTTGGCGGCACTTGATTCTCCGGGCATCGAGGTGTTTGTGGTCACGGGAACGCGAAAAGATCTGGTCAAGGTGGAACAGGGCACGCAGAGGACACGTCGGGTCAGAATCGACGCAGTTTACATCCGGCGGGAATTTCAATTAGCACTCAAACATTGGGAACATTACGACTACGCACCGGCGGCGAGCCGACTGAATCAGCTGATCCAAGGCCAAGAGGTGTCCGAGGCGGATGAGCAGATTTACCGGGCGGAGCAGATCAGTTTGGCTTATGCAGCCTGGGACTGCTGTCGGTACCAACAGGCGTATCACCAACTCACGCCCTTTGTGGGGGTGGTGCCGGCGCTACAAATCTATGTGGAACAAGTGCATTTCCTTCTCGATGACCAAGATGCTTTACGCCGTGATTATCTCCGAATCTGGGATCTGTGGTTCAATGCCTTGAGGCGAGCCCGGCAAGGGCGTTTCGACGACGGCGTGGCCCGGTGTTATCGATTAGTCGAAGCGGCCGCTCAATGGCTTTTGAAACACGTCTACGATATCGACACGAGTAAGGTCCGCTACGATCAACTGCCCGAAGGGTTTCGTCCGGCGGCGACACAAGACACGGTGCAACTCGGCTTGTTTGAAGCATGGCGCCTGATTTCCCGGCTGGATCGCGGGCCTTTGGCGCAATGGATTGGGCAGGAGCGAGAGCATTTGGAACATTACATAAGCATTCGGAATTACTCGTGTCTGGCCCATGGCCTTCGCCCCATCACCGAAGAGGAATGGGCGCAATGGCAAACCTGGTTGGAAACATCATTTTTTCCGGCTTTGCAGGCACAAGGAAGAGACCACGGCCTCCGCAAAACACCGCAACAATTGCCTCGTACGTGGTTTTCGTGACAAATTGTTCCACGTCCATCATAAAAGGTCACCCCATTCCGCAGTATGACCATTGGCGCTAGGATGGTTGGCCGGACAACCGCCGTGATCCGAGAAGCTGTCAGGCAAGGCCTGTCACCCGCGACGTCCCCCGCTGCGCGAAGGGGAATGCATGGAGGTCCGGCCTTGTAAGGACTACCGTTTCCGTTGGCATGGGGTGCAGGGATCCTCGACACGGCGGTTTTTAGCGTGTGTGTCGGGAGGCGGGTGGACAATCGTAAAGGTTGGGGCGATAGGGGACGCTGTACCGTGTGGACGGCTTCGTGGCCCCATTTGGGGAGTGACGGACCCACCAATACAATTTTGTCGTCGACCTCCAATAGCGCAAAAA
>JAJZZU010000304.1 GCA_021797365.1 Pseudomonadota bacterium
TGGTGATCGCGGCGCGGAAACCAAACCGCGCGAAATCGGCCATGATCGGATCATGGCAATAGCCGCTCGACACGATCGCCCGGACATCGGGATCGAGCGATCGCAATCGCCGCAGGCACTCCTCGCCTCCGACCCCGGCGGGCACGGTGAGGTCCAGGATCACCGCCGCGAATGGGCGGCCTTCGCGCAAGGCCTGCGCATAATCCGCTACCGCCTGCGCCCCGTCTTGCACGGCGGACGTCTCATAGCCCAAATAATCGAGCAGTGCGGCCAGCAACGTGAGGAGTGTCGGCTCGTCATCCAGGATCAGTATCCGGTCCCGTTGGCGCTGGCGCGGGACCGGCTTGGCAGGCGCCGTCGGCGCCGCCTGGGCCGGGAGGTACAGCTCGAACTGCGTGCCCCGCCCCTCCTCCGACTCCACCCTTATAACCCCCCCATGCCGACGGATTATGGAATAGGTCGTGGCCAACCCAAGGCCGCTGTGTCCCTCTCTGGTCGTAAAGTATGGATCGAAGATCTGGGCGAGGTGGGCCTTGGGGATACCATGGCCGGTATCGGCGACGCGCATGCGCACGTGAGGTCCCGGGGGCAGTACCTGCGGGTCCTCACTGGCCATTTCGGCATTGCGCGCCTCGATGTGAATAATCCCGCCGGACGGCATGGCTTGCGCGGCGTTGATGACAAGGTTGCTGATCGCCTGACTCAATTGTCCCGGATCGAAGGCCACGGTCCAGAGATCGTCGGCCACGACGACATGGCATTTGGCCTGGGAGCCGGCGAGCGCGAACGGCACCGCCTCGCGCAGCAGTACCGCAAGCGAACCCTCGCGCTTTACAGGTGCCCCACCGCGCGCAAAGGTCAAGAGCTGCTGCGTGAGCCCGCGCGCCCGCCACGCCGCCTTTTCGGCCTCAGACAGGGCATGGTTTACACGATCTACGCCCGGCGCCAGCATCTTGGCGAGCGTAATATTCCCGATGACCGCGGTCAGGATATTGTTGAAGTCATGCGCGATGCCGCCCGCCAACACCCCGACGGACTCAAGCTTCTGCGCCTTCAGGGCATCTTCCTCCAACCTTTGATGGACGGTGATATCGCGGAACACGGCCACGGCACCCACGCTCCGACCGGCCGGGTCGCGTATCCGTGCCGCGGTATACACGACCAAGCGCTCGCTGCCGTCACGGGCGCGCAGAAGCCGGCGCTCGCCGAGGCGCGGCTGCTCGTCTTGACGCAACACACCCCCGACGATATCCAAAAGTCGTTGGCCGGAGCCCACATCGTGTAACGGCACGACCTCGTCAACCGGTTGCCCCAGGGCCTCCTGCTGGGGCCAGCCCGTCAAGGTCTGCGCGACATGGTTAAAGAGCGTGATATGTCCGGAAGCGTCCATCGTCACCACCGCCTCGCCAAGACTGTTCAGGGTCACCGCCAACTGCTCCTTCTCGCGCGCCAGGAGTTCGTTCGCGGTCTTCTCGCGGGTAATATCGATGCCGGCGGCAATCCACTCGCGGCAACACCCGTCCTTGTCAAAAAGCGGCACGATACGCAAAATCACAGAGCGATACCCGCCCTCCGCGGAGGCAAGATCGGCGTGCAGGACGATCGCCTGCGCCCCCGGCCCGAAACACGGAAACCGGGCCCGCAAGGACTCACGATCACGCGGATGCAAGGCCCCCATCCAGCCGTAGCCGACCACATCGGTCGGCGATTGGCCGGTGAACGCCCGCCAGCCCGGCAGGTCGTCGCGGGCGCGGCCCTCGGCATCCAGACTCCAGACGATCTGCGCCGAGGCCTCTATGAGCGACCGGTAACGGGCCTCGCTCGTGGCCAGGGCCTCTTCGGCATGGCGGCGCTCCTCGATCTCTTCGCGGGCCTTACGGTAGAGGCGGGCGTTCTCCACGGCGATCGCCCCTTGTTGGGCAATCTCCGCAGCAAGCGGCAGGTCCTCTTGTGTGTAGCGACGCGTGCCCGGACCCGACAACACGAAGGTGATGACGCCCACGGTCCGTCCACGCGCCTTGAGCGGCAACCGGATAACGGAGCGCAGCTTAAGGGAGGCAAAAAAGGTGCGCGCCTGCGGATCTTTTACAACCGCATCGATCATGCCCTGGTCGACGTCCGTAATAAGTTGCGGCTCTCCGGTGCGTACGACATCGAGCGCCGTCCAACGACCGGCCTCGACATCCGGCCTGCGGCTTACGATGGCACGCACGAGGTCGGGATTTGCGTGAGACAGGCTCGCGCGCTCGAGGCCTCCGGCATCGTTCACGACATCCACCGCGCACCAGTCCGCAAATGTCGGCACCACCGCCTGGGCGAGGCTCGAGAGCGTCGACTCATAATCGAGGCTCCCGGTGATGCGGCGCGCAACCTCGCTCAAAAACCGCCAGGAATTCTCGAGGCTCTGTGGTGCCCGCAATGGAACACAGTCACCATACCAACGCCCGGCGTCCTGTCCCTCGTCCCTTTGCCGCGCCTCGAGTCGGCACCAGGACCACTGGCCGCCGCCGGCACGCAGACGCGCCTCTATCTGGAAATGGCCGCCCGCGGATACCGCCTGCTCCCAGGCCAGGCGCGCGCGCGGCCGATCGGCGTCATGGCTGAATGCGATCCAGCCATGACGGTTGAGATCAGCGACCGCGAGACCCAGGACCCGCTCCCATTCGGCATTGTAATAATCGATGGTACCGTCGGCTGCGGCCGACCAGACCATGTGCGCAAGCCGACCAGCCGCCGCCGATATCACGTCCGCCTCGCGACCAGGCTCCCCGCCCTGGGCGGTAGTCTTAAGGCGCCGTGACGCCCCAAGCGCGCCGGCCAGCAACTCCACGATGCGATCGTCGTCGGGAGGGCTTACCGCCCAGCGCGCCCCTTGCGCAAGCGCACTATCTCGTAGGCCCGAGGCAAGCGTGGCGGCACCCGCGTCATCGGCCACGAACAGGACGTAGGTCAGCGGTGCCGCGCCATAAACCTGCTCGGCGACTGCCAGCGGAGCCGGGGTATCGCTCGTTACGATGACAACGGCGGGCCCGTCATGGGCCGCCACGCGCCGCACAACCTCCTCGGCCGTCCCGACATGGAATGACGCTGGACTCGCACGCTTCACGGTACTGACGACCCGCTCGAAACAGGCCCCCCCGGGCGCATCGACGACAAGGATGGTGTGCGACAAATTTTTGGTCCTGACGGGAGTCCCAGCATTAACCGGACTCGGCTCCGGGACTATCGACCAAAGGTCTCTCCGCCTTTGGTCGGCCCTTCTCGAACGGTCCGCCTTCTATTTATTCTCTCGGGCCGCGCGCCATAAGAGCATGGCATCGCCATAACTAAAGAAACGATAACGCATCCTGACTGCCCGACGATAAGCATCCCTCACCCGGTCGCCCCCGGCGAACGCGCACACCAGCATTAAAAGTGTAGAACGTGGCAAATGAAAGTTGGTTATAAGCCCTTCGGTGACCCGAAACGGGAACCCCGGACGAATAAAAAGATCCGTATCCCCGACATACGGCCTCAGTGTTCCGGACGTCGCGGCCGCCTCCAGGGCCCGCGCGGTCGTGGTTCCGACCGCAATCACCCGTCCGCCATGCGCCTTGGTGGCGGCGATCGCCGCCACCAAGGCCTCGGAGACGATGATGCGTTCGGGGTGCAGCCGCCCTTGCGCCAGGGTCTCGGGGCGTACGGGCCGAAAGGTCCCGGCACCCACATGCAGCGTCACGAAGGCCGTCTCCACACCCTGGCCGGCCAACCGCGCGA
>JAJZZU010000305.1 GCA_021797365.1 Pseudomonadota bacterium
TGCGGTCTTCCAGGTGATTGATCGGGCGTTCCGGGCCCTTGTTCAGCCGGCGTACCGATGCATCGCCATTCACCGCGACCACCAGCGAAGACCCGAGCGCGCGCGCCTCCTCGAGATACGCGGTATGGCCACGGTGCAGGAGATCGAAGCATCCGTTCGTGAACACCAGCGGTCGTGGCAGGGCGCGCGCGCGCTCTACGCCTTCCCGCCGGGATGCGCTTATTTTATCGGCGATCATGCGCTGTGTACTGAAAAAGTTCGATGACACTGCGGACATGGGGGATGACGCTGGCGGCGAGCGCCGCCTTGTCACCCATGGATCGGGACACGATACCGAGGAGATAGACTACACGGTGCGCGGTGACCACTGTGATGCGCGCGACGTCAAGGCCCTTGGCGACGAGTGCCGATTTCACGCGCAGGGTGATCCATGAATCGGCCAGCCGCGAAGCAAAAGAACTCGGTGGCGTAAGACGCAGCTGGTCTATGATCCGACGGATGCCGTGTATGCGCCGCACCAGACCCAGGATGCGCGCGCGGTCCTGGACGTTGTCGGCCTCGCCTGTGAGCAGGACCACGCCATTGACGCAGGTGACATCGACATGGGTGGCGCGGTGCAGGTTCTTGTGCGCCGCGATCAAGGCCTCCGCCCGAAACTTTATGAGTGTGTCGTCGACCACCGTGCCGGCCGAGCGGTGGCTGCTCGCGATGCCGGCCCCAGTGGCTGCTCCCCCGACTACAAGCGGGGTGCAGCCTGCCAGCGTGAGCGCCAGGGTGAGCGCCCCGAGCGTCGCCGTTACCCTGCGCGCCCTCCGCGGTCCCATCTCAGTCTTGTCCGAGGAGCTGATAGTCGATGAGGTCGCATAGACAATGGATGGCCATGAGGTGGATTTCCTGGATGCGCGCCGTCGACGGGCCCGCCACGCAGATATTGATATCCTCTTCGGTCAGGATGGAGGCGAGGTCTCCACCATCACGTCCATTCAATGCCACACAGATCATGTTGCGTTCATGGGCGGCCTGTACCGCCCGTATGACGTTCGCGGAATTGCCGGAGGTCGAGATGGCAAGCAGCACATCCCCCGCGTGCCCCAGGGCCCGCACCTGGCGTGCAAAGATCTCTTCGAAATGGTGGTCGTTGGCGATCGACGTCACGGTCGAGGCATCGGTCGTCAGGGCAATGGCCGGGAGGCCCGGCCGCTCGGCCTCGAAGCGGTTCAGGAGTTCGGAGGAAAAGTGTTGGGCATCGGCTGCCGACCCCCCGTTCCCGCAGGACAGGATTTTACGATCGCTCAAGAGTGCGTGGATCATGACCTGCGCCCCACGGGCGATCTGCGGGGCAAGCTCCGCCTGACAGCCTTGCTTGGTGCGGATGCCTTCATCGAAATGGTGCAGGACCCGCGATACCAGCGCGTCCTCGGTCTCTCTTTCGGACATGGTGATACTCTCCTGGAGCCAGAATATAGCGCGCCTTGGCGGCGCGGTCACGACCGACCGGTCGTGTCGATGGTCCGTTTGTGCTTGGAAAAAAGCCCGCGATAGGGCAGGAAGGTATCCAGGAGTCGCGGGATCCCCTTGCGGAACTCGGCCCATACGAGCGTGCGTCGGATGACGTCGTCGCGGCGCACGCTAAGGCCCCCGGTAAGCCCGTTGTAGCGCCCGCCGCCGCCCAGGCTCAAGCGATCCAGGCGCCCGACGAGGCCCTCGGCGTCGGCACCGAAGGCATAGAGGCGCGCAAACGGGGTGAAGTTATAGCGGCTGGCGTTGGGTAGCGTGCGGCGCAAGCGGGCTATGCGGCCATTGCCGACGAGCATCCACGGCATGTCGCCGAAGATGATCCCATCCAGGTCACGGTCATAGACCGGATCCGGCCGTCCGGTAAACACCGACGAGGTGGAGTAGACCGGTAGGGTGTCGGCGTGATCGTAGTCGAGCAGCGGCTTTATGAGGCGCGCGTCCGGGGCATCGGCCACGAGGAACACGAAGCCCACGTCTTGCCGCCGGCGGGCGGTGAACGCAAGCGGCATGCCAAGGATACGCTGCAGGCGGCGATCGCGGGCGCGGCTTTGGGTGATGTCGAGGAGGTCCTCCACTGGCCGTACATAGCCCGTCGATCCGGGGGTATAGGAGGTCTGTGCCACCACGAGGCCGCCCAGGTGGCGCCAGCGCCGGGCGAACGCGCGGCGCATGCGATGCCCGAACGGCGAGTTCGGGTACAGGATCGCGGCGCGGGTATGGCCATCCAGATAGGCGCGGTCGGCGGCCTGCCGGGCCTCCAGGGTACGTGCCAGGCTGAACTGGTAGACGGGGACGTGCCGGGGGTTGTGCCGCGGGCCGTTTTTGGCAAGGCCGAGCAGCAAGGTCGGGACCGTGAAGCGGGCGTGGGCGGCGACGTCGGCGACCGCGCCCGCGCCAAGTGGCCCCACGATGAACTGCGCGCCGCGTTTTACGGCCTGTTGATAGTAGTGCGCGGCCGCCGCCGGGTTGCTGCCGATGTCATAGATGTAAATGGTCGGGTGGCCGGCCAGTGGATGGGTCTTGGCCATGGCCACGAAGCCGCGTTCAACGGCCTTGGCGGCTTTGGCAAATGGTGAGGACAACGGCAATAGCAGGGCCACGGCCCGTGGTGCCGGACGCGGGTGGCCTTTGGCCCCGAGGATCGTCGCCAGGAACGTCGATGTCGGTATGAATTTCGGGTAGCGATGCTGCCATTTGGTGATCGCCGCGCGTAGGCGTTGCGAGCGTGGCGGATAACGGCGCGCGATCAGCGCGAGCCGGGCCCAGGCGCCCACTGCGCTCGTGGGGGCCTCATCGTACAAGCGCCGCAAGCGCGCGCGGGGCAGGGCGGCGAGATCGTGCCATAGCGCGGTCTCGTTATTGGTGAGCCGCCGGCGCGAGACCAACAGGCGCTCGCGCGCAATCATATGGCGCGCGGCGCGCACCGGGTGTCCAAGGCTCAAGGAGGCCTGGGCCTCGATGCGGCCGATCTCGGCTTGTAATTGCGGTGGGAGATTCGGGTAGCGTTGCGCCTTGCGCGCCTCCTCGTAGGCCCTGGCAGGGTGGCCCATCGCCGCGTCGATCTCACCCATCAGCGCGTATTTGCGGGCGGCAAGCCGTTGTGTCAGCGGCGGTTTCGCAAGGTGCAGTTCCTGGTCGGCGGCGCGTAGGGCGCCGGCGCGCACCAGGGCCTCGGCGGCCTTCAGGGCGTAACGGGCGCGGGTCGTGCCCGTAGAGTGGCGGGCCAGATGTTGGTAGGCTTGGGAGCCTTCGATGTAATGGCCGTGCCGAACCGCGCGCGCGGCGCTGGCGGCGGTCATGGTCTGAGTGCTGGGGCGCAGTGTCGGTACGCAGCCGGCAAGACCGAGGCTTATGAGGCTTATGGTAAGAAGTGTACTGAGGAGGCGCGGCACGCGCGGCGACGAGGAACGATTCATGGGTCAAGTATCCGAAACGGCGCGTGAAATGTCTATCTCCGGGCGACGGCGCGCATGACCCCGGGGCTGTATGTCGTCGCCACCCCCTTGGGCAATCTCCAAGATCTGTCGCCGCGCGCGCGTGAGGTCCTGCAATCGGTGGCCGTGATCGCGGCCGAGGATACGCGTCACTCGCAGATCCTGTGCCGACAGTGGGATATCCGCACCGCGCTTGTCTCCGTGCACGACCATAATGAGCGCGATCGCCTGGAGGGCCTTTTGGCGCGGCTCGGCGCCGGAGAGGCCATCGCCCTCATAAGTGATGCCGGCACGCCCC
>JAJZZU010000306.1 GCA_021797365.1 Pseudomonadota bacterium
CCGGCCACCACGAGATGCATCTGGCGACAGATCGCGAACTCGCGTGATGCGCCACATCATTTCCATACTTCTGGAGAACGAGGCGGGCGCCTTGTCGCGGGTTGCCGGACTGTTCTCGGCGCGCGGCTACAATATCGCCTCGCTCACGGTGGCGCCGACCGAGGACCCGAGCCTGTCGCGCATGACACTCGTCACGAGCGGGTCCGAGGGCGTGGTGGATCAGATCCGTAAGCAGTTGAACAAGCTCGTCGACGTGGTGAAGCTGGTCGATTTGACGGATAATGAGCGTATCGAGCGCGAGATGCTGCTCATCAAGGTGTGTGCCGAGGGTGGCGAGCGTGATGAGATCAAGCGTCTGTCGGATATCTTCCGGGGGCGTATAATAGATGTGACGGATCGCGCCTATACCATCGAACTGACCGGTGACGGCAGCAAGCTCGACGCCTTTATCTCGGTTCTGCAGTCGCGGCGGATTCTGGAGGTGGTGCGCTCCGGGGTCATCGGCATCGCCCGTGGTAACGGCGCCTGCATTCCCGACGCACCCTGAATCTTTCAACCCGATAATGGCCCGGTTGCGCCGGGCGAGGACATCGCATGCAAGTGTATTACGAAAAGGACGCCGACCTCGGCCTCATTCGCAAGAAGAAGGTGGCGATCATAGGCTATGGTTCGCAAGGCCATGCGCATGCGAACAACCTCAAGGACTCCGGTGTCGATGTGGTGGTGGGTTTGCGCGCGGGCTCGCCCTCGGCCGCGAAGGCGACGCGTGCGGGGCTTACTGTGAAGCCTGTGGAAGAGGCGGTCAAGGACGCGGACCTGGTCATGATTCTGGCCCCCGACGAGCTGCAGGCCGGGATCTACGAGAAGATGGAGCCGCACCTGAAAAAGGGCGTGGCACTGGCCTTCGCGCACGGCTTTAGCATCCATTTCGGACGCATAAAACCCCGCGCGGACATGGATGTGATCATGATCGCCCCCAAGGGGCCGGGCCATCTGGTGCGCTCCACTTTCACCCAAAACGGCGGCGTCCCATGTCTCATTGCGGTGAGTCAGGACGCCTCCGGCCAGGGCCAGGCGTTGGCGCTGTCTTATGCCGCGGCCATCGGCGGGGCGCGTGCCGGCGTCATCGCCACTACCTTCAAGGAAGAGACCGAGACCGATCTGTTCGGGGAGCAGGCGGTGCTGTGTGGCGGCGTGACCTCGCTGGTGCAGGCCGGTTTCGAGACCCTGACCGAGGCGGGCTATGCCCCGGAGATGGCCTATTTCGAGTGCCTGCACGAACTGAAGTTGATCGTGGACCTCATGTATGAGGGCGGTATTGCCAACATGCGGTACTCGATATCGAACACCGCCGAGTACGGCGATCTCACGCGCGGTCCGCGGGTCGTGAACGAGGCGACCAAGGCCGAGATGAAGCGTATCCTGGGCGAGATCCAGTCGGGCCAGTTCGCGCGCGAGTGGGTGGCCGAAAACGAGACGGGCGGCAAGCGCTTCCCTGAGTTGCGCGCCAAGGCCGCCCAGCATCCGATCGAGGCGGTCGGCGAACGCCTGCGCGGCATGATGCCGTGGATCGGGGCTAACAAGATCGTCGACAAAGAGAAAAATTGAGCATCCCTTTGCCACAGACGGTCAGCGAGGGGGCGACCTCGCCCCCTCTTTTGGCGCGCGAAGGGTGGGGGCATATCGCCCTGGCAATGGCCGCCGCCGCGCTCGTCACATGGTGGTGGGGGCCTTGGGTGGCCCTACCCTTGTGGCTGTTCGCGGTTTTTGTGCTACAGTTTTTTCGGGACCCGCGTCGCGTCTTGGCCGAGGGTCAGGACGCGGTCCTATGTCCGGCTGACGGGCGCGTCATCATGGTGGGTCCGGCCGAGGACCCGTACCTGAAACGGCCGGCCATCAAATGCAGTATCTTCATGAATGTCTTCAACGTCCACTCCAATCGTTTGCCGGTCGCCGGGCAGGTTCGGCGCCGCTGGTATAGCCCAGGACGTTTTTTGAATGCATCCTTGGACAAGGCCTCGGAGCATAATGAGCGCAACGCGCTCTGGATCACGACAGCGGGCGGAGACGATGTCGTGGTCGTGCAGGTTGCGGGTCTGATCGCGCGGCGCATCCTCTGCTATGTGGGCGAGGGCGAGGTGGTGGACCGGGGAAGGCGTTATGGATTCATCCGCTTCGGCTCGCGCGTCGATGTCTACCTGCCGCCGGGGGCGCATCCCGAGGTGGCCTTGGGCGACAAGGTAAAGGCCGGATCGCAGATCCTGGCCCGTCTCGCGGGTCGGGGCCCGCGCGTTCAGTGAGGGGCGCGATGATGGAAGACAAGCGCAAGGGTATCTACATCCTGCCGAATCTCTTTACGACGGCGGCGCTCTTTGCCGGCTTCTATGCCATCGTGCAGGCCATGAAGGGCGAGTTCTGGCATGCCGCGGTGGCGGTGTTCATCGCCATGGTCATGGATGGGCTGGACGGGCGGGTGGCGCGCTGGACGCACACCGAGAGCGATTTCGGGGCGCAGTATGACAGTCTGTCGGACATGGTGTCGTTCGGCCTTGCCCCGGCGCTGGTCGTCTATGAATGGGGGCTCTCGGGACTCGGTAAGCTTGGTTGGCTCGCCGCCTTCATCTACTCGGCGGCCGCCGCCTTGCGTCTGGCGCGCTTCAATATCCAGACCAGCACCGACCGGCGCCTGTCGTTTCATGGCCTACCGAGTCCGGCGGCGGCGGCGGTCGTCACCGGTCTCGTGTGGGTCCTGCAAGGTTATGGCGCGCCGCCGCTGTGGCTGCGCGCCACGGCCTTGGCCGTTACCGTCCTGATCGGTGCGGCGATGGTCAGCAATATCCGCTACCACAGCTTCAAACACATCGACTTGAAGGGGCGGGTGCCCTTTATCGCGGTACTTGCCATCGTCCTGATCTTCGTGCTGATCTCGCTCGATCCCGCGCGCGTGCTGTTTGCCCTGTTTTTCTGTTATGCCCTGTCGGGGCCGATCGATTCGCTGGTACGCCGCTATCGTCGCTCACTGCACAGGCGCCGGTTGGGTGACAGCCACGAGGGATCGCCGCGGGTCTGACGGCCGCGTATCGTTCGATCCGCGCGCGTCGCCCGTCGGTCAGGGGCGGGCGGGTCGTCAGGGCAGGAAGGATGCGGGCTCGTCGGTCAGGTGAGCCGCCGGCGTCCCCTGATGAAAGTGGATCTGCCAGCGTCCATATTGGCATCGCCAGACCGAGCTGCGCCAGCTGGCCGCCCTGTCGTCCTCCTCCTCTTCGGCATCGACCAGCAGATAGACGATCAGGGCGACCTCCGGGGACAGAAAGCGCACCTGGAAATCGCGGATAGTGGTCTCGCGGCGCCGTTTGCCGGTCAGTCGCCTCAGGGTTTCGGTTCGATCATAGAGCCGCCCGGAACGGCCGATCTCATAGAAGTCGTCCGCGAGCAGCGTGGCGGGACTGGGTTCGTCCGGATTCTGGCTGCAGTTCAAGAGCCGCTCCTCTAGGATGCGCAGGAGGTGGGGGGAATCGCGGTTGGTCATCGCTGTCGCCCTCTAGGTGCGGCCATGAGAAGGGACTTCCAAGGGCAACGATAGGGGTGCCGGAGGAGGCCGTCAAGGGGGAGCCTTGTCCAATATGAAATGAGTCTGAAGGAGGGGCTGTGTTTCTAATATGAAATGAGTCTGAAGCCGGATCGGGTTCCGTTCATGATAGGGAGATGAAAACCCTTATGAACCTCGATAACCTGAC
>JAJZZU010000307.1 GCA_021797365.1 Pseudomonadota bacterium
ATGGAAATCTTGAAGCAACACCCCTCCGATATCGAGGCGATCTTCGTGCCGGTCGGCGGTGGCGGACTGATCGCGGGTATCGCGCTCTACGTGAAGTCCCTGCGACCCGACATCCGCATCATAGGGGTTGAACCCACCGACGCCGATGCGCTGGCGCGCTCACTCAAGGAGGGTAGCCGCGTGCTCCTAGACCACGTGGGCACGTTCGCCGATGGTGTCGCGGTGCGCCAAGTCGGCCGCGAGCCGTTTCGCATCGCACGGCGCCTGGTCGATGAGGTCCTGGTGGTGAGCAACGACGCGATCTGCGCGGCCATCAAGGATGTTTTCGAGGACACCCGTTCGATCGTGGAGCCGTCCGGGGCGCTTGCCGTGGCTGGGCTCAAGGCCTATGCCGCCGCGCACCCGGGAGACAGGCCGCTCATCGCCATCGCCTCGGGCGCGAACATGAACTTCGATCGGCTGCGACACGTCGCCGAGCGCGCCGAGCTCGGTGAGCGTCGCGAGGTCGTGTTCGCCGCCACCATCCCCGAGGTCCCCGGGAGCTTTCGGAAATTCTGCAGCCTGATCGGCGAGCGCAATATCAGCGAGTTCAATTACCGTTACGCCGGACCCGCGCTTGCCCATGTCTTTGTCGGAATACAGGTCGGGGAGGGCGACGATGCCCACGAACTCTTCACGACCTTAACGCACGCCGGCTACGACATATTGGATCTCACCGACAACGAAATGGCCAAACTACATGTACGCCATCTCGTCGGCGGTCGTTGTCCGGTGGACGCCGAAATCGTCTACCGCTTCGAGTTCCCAGACCGGCCCGGCGCCTTGATGGCCTTTCTGAACGCCATGGGCCGTGACTGGAACATCAGCCTCTTCCATTACCGCAATCACGGCGCCGACTATGGCCGGGTCTTGATCGGCATGCAAGTGCCCGCAGCCGAACGAAAGAGGCTTCCGGCGTTTCTGGAGACGCTCGGCATGGATTACCAGGAGGAGACGGAGAATCCCGCCTACCGGCTGTTTCTGCGGTGACGCGCGCGGCCCATCGGGACGGCAGGTCCCCTCTAGGGCTTGCGTGCCGCCAGCGCCTCTTCGTTGAACGCCCCGTCTATGGCGTGCACCGTGCGCTCCATGCGCTTTAGGTCATGACCCGAGACATCGTCGCGCATCGCCTTCAGGCGCAAGGGCCCGAGCGCGGTCGTCGCCTGGGCGCGAAGTATAGGGACGGCGGCGGTAGTGGCATCCACGCTGGCCGCCATGGCCGCCACGATCCGCCCTGTGAGGACGTCCTTGTGGCTGCCTGCCAAGGCCTTCTTGATCGTCTCCTCGCAATCCCCGTCGAGCACGGGATAACCGGATTCCCGGTCCAGATAGATCAAAAGCTCGCATAAGGTCATGGTCCCTCCCGCGGTCAGCCGCCGATCAGGCCGTCGCGCAGGTCGACCCCGCAGACGTCCTGAACGCGCTCAAAATAATACATGATGTCAATCGGCAACGTGATGCCGTCTTGAAGCTGCAAGGCAAAAAGGTCCGCGGCAAGCAGCACATCCGCCGCCGAAAACGTCCCCGCATAGAACCGATGCTGGGCGAGAAAGGCCCCCAAGGCCTTGAACTGGGTCAAGGCATCGAGTTGCGCATAGACCCCGTAGCGATCGTTGGCCAACTCCTCCAGGCTTACGCCAAAACGCGCCGCGAGCGAGGCCTTATACGAGGCGAGATGAGAGGGGTGATCGCCGAGGCCCCGGTACGCCGGGCGCACGGGGGCATAGAGCCTCTCGAGAAGGCCCGCGGCCTGCGCGCGCCACGCCTGCAAGGCCTGCCACTGCGCATCCTGCAGGGGACCAAAGAGCGGCGGGTCGGGCCGATACGCATCGAGTGCGCGCAGGATTATTTGCGAATCGGTGTGCACGCGTCCGTCGTCCCACAGCAACACCGGTACCTGCCGGGCCACGCCGAGCTCAAAAAAGGTCTCGTCGTCGTCATAATCGGGGATGATGCGCTCGTGTTCGATCGCCTTGGCCCCGAGCGCCAGCCGCACACATTCGGAGGCCGGCTCGAACCAGAAGTGATAAAACCTCATGATGCGCGCGCGAGCCCCTGGATGATCTGCCACTCGTCTTCGGTCACGGGCAGGACCGACAGGCGGTTGCCACGCGCCAGCAGGCGCATGCCGGCAAGCGCCGGACAACCCTTGAGGCGGGCCAAGGTCACCGGGACCGGGTAGCGCTCGCGGAAGGCGACGTCGACCATGGACCAGAGCTCCGGGTTTGCGATCGCGCGCGGATCATAGTGGTGGTCGTCCGGATCCCGGGCGGTGTGGTCTGGATAAAAGGCGCGCGTGACCTCGACCTCGCCTACGATCGCAGGCTCGACGCAGCTCGAATGATAAAAAAACCCGAGATCACCGGGCCGCATGGCGCGCATGAAATTGCGCGCCTGGAAGTTCCGTACCCCGCTCCAGGGCTCGGGGGCGCCGCGCGCCATCAGGTCTTCGAGGGAAAACGAGCTCGGCTCGCTCTTGAAGAGCCAGTAGCCCATCAGTCCTCGCGCACACTCACGCGCTGGATGCCGCGGCTACGGCCGGTCTTGGTGTCGACGTCTATGACGACCCCGCACAGTGTCGCCCGGCCCTCGGCGGCCTCGAGCCGCTCGGGCAGCTTCTGGACCATGCGCCGCAGCACCTTGTCTTTGTTCATGCCGATCACAGAGTCATAGCAGCCGGTCATACCGACATCCGAGATATAGGCCGTGCCCGCCGGCAGGATGCGCTCGTCGGCGGTCGGGACGTGGGTGTGCGTGCCCACTACTGCGCTCACCTGTCCATCCAGAAACCAGCCCATGGCCATCTTCTCGCTCGTCGTTTCGGCGTGGCAGTCCACAAGCACTGCCTTCACGGCCTCGGGCCTTGTCTCGAGCGCGGTTCTGGCGCACGCGAACGGGCAATCGAGCACCGGGTGCATGAAGGCCGTACCCATGACGTTCAGGACCGCGAACGGCTCGCCGGTACGCGTCTTCCCCACATACCAACCACTCCCCGGGGTGCCCACCGGATAGTTGTGAGGCCGCAACAATCGCGGCTCGCGGCCCACCAGCTCCACCGCCTCGCGCTTGTCAAAGACGTGGTTTCCGGTACTCAAAACGTCGATGTTGTGGGCAAGGCACTCGCGCAGGATCTTGTCGGTGACCCCAAAGCCGCCGGCGGCGTTCTCGATGTTCACGATCGTAAGATCGATCTTGAGGCGCTCCTGCAGGACCGGGAGTCTTGCCAACAACACCCGGCGCCCGGCATCGCCGACGACATCGCCGATAAATAAGATATTCATGCCACTGCGTCCTGCGTGCGATACAGTCGCCTTTCCGTCACTACCGCATGAAGGCGCACATCATGCCCCTCGCGCGGCGCCTGCGTCAGTCGCTGGCATTCGTAAGCCAATCCGATCAAGACCGGACGCCCCCGGGCCCGGCGCACGAACCCAAAGGTCCGATCGTAGTGGCCGCCGCCCTGACCGAGACGCCACCCGCGCGCGTCGAACCCGACCAATGGCACCAGCACGGCATCGAGTCGCCGCGCGCGCATCCTGCGCCCCCAACGCGGCTCTGGTATGCACAACGGCCCCGGCGCGAACGGTGGCCGCCAAGGAATGAATGCCAGGGGGCGTCCGGGGCGACGATCCGCG
>JAJZZU010000308.1 GCA_021797365.1 Pseudomonadota bacterium
TTAGGCGTGGGCAATTAGATGGTTTTCAGTCTGGTGCGCCGTTGTCTGAGATCGATCATTTCTTTGGGGCCTTAACCCCGCACGCTCGTGTGATCCAAGCAGCCGACTCGTACCCCGAATTGTCGCCATTGAGCACGCACAGTAAAAAGGCCTCGCCAGGTTTCCTGGCGAAGGCACTTCGGCTACTTGGCAACGATATGCGCACCGCGCGCCGCATCACCCGTTCGACATGGTCTTACTCTCTTGCCGCGTTTACGGGGTCGGGGGTGTATTGCCTTTAGTCATCACTCTTTCACAGTAAGCTTTTTCGGAACACCGTCTTGCCTCGGCCATCCACCCCGTGAACGGCAAAAACGCCTTTGCGAGATCTATCCCAACCGTTGTAACCTTCATTGTCGCCTCCTCCGGTCAGTGGTATGTCACACACTCCACTTTGGCACTTTTGATGCCAGTTAGGGAGGGGCGACCATCTCTTTATCTCTCAACATATCGAAACGAATAAGGTTCATGGCGCTCATCGCCCACTCAATGCGGTTTGAGCCCGCGCGTAGTCTTCTGGCACTCCAATGTCTATGAACATCCCAGAGCTGACGAATACATCGAATTCTCCTTGAGCCACAGCAAAGCTCAAGAAGTCCGTTTCCAAAGAAAACGGCACACCAGCCTCAACGCTCACCAAAATGAATCCGTTTCTGCTCAATAAAGCGGACCCAGAGAGTGCGCATGAGTGTGTGGTGGGCGCGGTATTGTGGGTGTTGGGTTGGTGTGGTAACGGGTATTCTTGTGTGAAAACGCAGAGATATTCACGGCGTGGTCCGCTCCCTCGTCAGGCACTGCGATAAATAGGCCGTGTTCGGGGTGCGCGGTGTGGCAGTGGTGAGGGAGGCCCGCAGTACGAGAACTAGGGGGCGGGAACGGATCCGCGTCGAGAGGATTTGGGGGCTCGGTCGGCAGAAGCCGCCGATACGGGGCGTTCAGGAGCGCGCAGGGAGGGGCCATCAATGCGGATGGTGATGCAGCGATGCTGGAGGCGGTCGAGCAAGGCGTCGACGAGCGCTTTATTGGCGAACAACTCGTACCAGTCAGGCGGCTCTAAATTCGTTGTGATGATAGTCGATACGCGGCCATAACGCTGGTCCATCAGCCGAAAGAAGGCGTTCGACTGTTCGGGTTTCAGGGTCAGGTATCCCAGCTCGTCGATCAGCATGGGCTGAGAGCGGGCCAGTTGTGCGAGGAGCTTCGGAGTCGAACGATCAGCGAGCGAGGCGTAGAGTTCGTCGAGCAGCACCTGGGCATTGTAGAAGCGGCCCGCGTGCCCGTTGAGGCAGGCCTCGCGCAACAGGGCGATGGCAATGCCGGTCTTGCCCGTACCGGGTGGTCCGATAAGCAGGATATTCTCGTTACGGTGCAGGAAGTCGAGCCCGGCCAGGGCGCGGATCTGACTCCGATCCACACCGGGTTGACGGTCGAAAGGGAACGAGTCGAGAGTCCAGTGCCACGGCAGTTTCGCCTGCATGAGGCGGTACGCTAAGCGCTTTTCTCGGCGGTGGGCTTCTTCCTCGGCCAGCAATCGCCAGAGAACTTCTGCAGGGGGCGAGCCTTCGTGCTCGGCACGATCCAGTTCCGCATCCAGGGCCGCATCCATGCCGCGAAGACGGAGTTCGGCGAGCCGTTCGTGGATCTGGTCACGCATCGTCGTAGGAATCGTCGTTCAGGGCAAAAAACTCGCCAGCCACCTGTTGCAAGATGAGCTTCTCCAGTCGTCCCAGGTCATACAGACCGAAGTGGGCGGCCTGCCGCACAGCGGCCAAGAAGGGCTCTCGGGGGTAGGTGCGCTGGAGCGTCAGAAGCCGTTGCAAGGCGCGCACCCCGCGGCCGCGGCCGCGTTGCTTGAGGGCGCGCGCATAGGCCCCTAGTTCAGGATTGTCGCGCCAGAGTGGTCCTTCCATGTCCGGTATGCGGCTCACGCGAATGGGGATGGGATGATGCGTCGGATCCGTGCTGCGGGCCTGGCGTTGACCGATGAGTCGGGAATGGATCGCTACCGCTGTGCCCCGATGGTGGATGTGGACCTGGGCGGGATATTTGTAGAGGGTTACGGTCTGGCCCACGAGACGCTCGGGGACCGAGTAGCGGTTCGATTCGAGCGAGACATACCCGCTCAGGTCCACCACCCGATCGCAGACCTCATAGATCGGTGGCAACGCGATGGGCAGGGGTTGCAAGGTTGGCTTCTCGATCACATAGGCGGCCTCGGGCGACATCCCCAGAACCCGCTTCGGGTTGGCATTGGCCACCTCCCGGCACCAGGCGAGCGCTTGGCGGTTCAGGTCGTCGAAATCGGTGAAGCTACGGCCAGGCAGGAAGTTGGTCTCAATAAAAAAGAACGTTCTCTCGATCCGTCCCTTCCGATCCGGATGTCCGACCCGGTGCGCGCGGAAGGCAAACCCCAGCGTGCGCGCAAAAGCGGCCATCTCGGGGGCCATGATGGCGTCTGCACCCGCGCCGGAGGCGAGCATCACGCTCGTGTTGTCGATCAGGCAGACCGGGCAAACCCCCTCCATGAAACGCACGGCGTCAAGCAGGAACTGCTTGGCTTCGAAGCGGCTATAGCGGGGGTAATATTGAACGAACAGACGGCGCGAGTAGGCCAATACGAGCCCTGCGCACTGGGCGGTTATGGTCTTGTCACCCAGGGTCACGCGGTGGGGAGAGGTGTCATGTTGCATTTCCTCGCCCGGGCCGAAGGTGTATTCCCCCGCGCGCACGGGCGGCGTGCGTAGCCCCGCTTCCCGGACCCAACGCGTCAGCGTGCTATAAGAGATCGTGAGATCGTACTCAGCGGCGAGCAGTTGCTGAACGCGCACCACGTTGCCTTGGGCGCGCGCGAAGGCGGACTGCAAATAGGTGCTGGTCACACCGAGCTTCTGCCGTTCCTTCTCCCCCGCTGCCAGCGGGGCGCGCAGTATCCGGCGAACGGTATTGCGCGAGAGCTTCAGCAACCGGCTGATTTCGCGTCGGCTCTGGCCTTGGGCTTGCAGGGTTCGGACGGCATCACGGATCTGACTGGGGGTCATGGGTCGAGACTCCTAGCTAGGTCGGCCTGCAGGGTATTGAGGGCGATGCGCAGGTCTCTTAGAGCCTTCTGTAAGGGTTCGGGGAACACGGGCGGGTCTCCCATGGACCAGCACGGGCGCAGCCGCTTGATCACAGCGAGCAGGTGCCGGACATCGGCTAGGCACTGCCCTTCCGGGCCTGCGCGCACACCCGCATCGGCACGCTGCTCGTCGCGAGCGTGCAGGCTTTGAATGAAGAGGCGCGGGTGAGACACCATGTGCTCACGGGCGGCCCGCGGGGCCGTCCGATAATGTTGGAACCAAGTCTGAAGGTCCCGGCTGGACAAGAGGGTCGAATCGAGCGCGCTCAACAATTGTGTCGCATGGTCGGTGTTGGCGCGCGCCAACGGCGCCAACACCCGCTGAGCCGCCCAGGGGGATACCGTGCCCTTGCGTACCGCATCCAGCAGTCCGTCGGGCAGACCGCAGACGAGCGCCAGCCGTCGGCTGACCCAACTCACATCGCGACCACTGCGGCGCGCCACCTCGCGCTCGCTCAGACCCTGGCCGTGCACGAGTTCTCGCAGCAGCAACGCTTCTTCGAGGGCCGCTA
>JAJZZU010000309.1 GCA_021797365.1 Pseudomonadota bacterium
GGTGAGTTCGATGGGCAGGGTCTGCCCGAGGGCATGGTCGCGAGCGCGGCCCCCGGGGAACGGTCCGGTGGTGCAGCCGAGACCCTTGAGCCCGTGAATCCGGCGGCCTCGCCCGGAGCGGATGCGCCACGCGAGGCGATCGACCCCGAGCTGCGCGCCATTTTCCGCGATGAGGCGCGTGATCTCCTGGATGGTCTGGAGGCCGCGCTCGTCCAATGGCGGGAGTACCGGGATCGCGACGACCTGCTCGATTCGCTAAAGCGGGTCCTGCACACCTTGAAGGGCGGCGCGCGCATGTGCGGGGCCGAGCTCATGGGCGATGTGGCGCATGCAACAGAAGACCTGCTGCGCCGAGTCGAGGACGGTCAGCAGCCACGCGACGACCGGCTGTTCGCTTTGTTGGATGCGGCGGCCGAGCATCTGGGCGGACTCTATAACGCCTTCGTAGCGGGTCATGATGTCTTTGGCGAGGACATCACGCGGGCCTTGATGGCGAGCTTATCGGAGGAAAATCCACCCGATGAGGGATTTGCCGCGCCGCCGCCGGTTCCGGCACCCGTGGTGTCGCCCGTCGCCACGACCGTGGCATCGCCGGCGCTGAACGACCCCGCCGAGGATCTCTTCAAGGCCGAGGCCGCAAGCCAGGTGCGCGTGCGCACGGCGCTTCTCGACCGGCTGGTGGCCTATGCCGGAGAGGTCAGTATCGCGCGCGCCCGCATGGAGCAGCAGATCTTCAGCCTGAAAGGGCATCTGGCGGAGCTAAACGGCAACGTCAAGCGTTTCCGGGACCAGGTCCGTGAACTCGAGATCCAGGCCGAGTCCCAGATCGTGTCGCGCGCACGCATCGACGAGGGCAATGTCGCCCAGGATTTCGATCCCTTGGAGTTCGATCGCTACTCGCGACTCCAGCATCTGTCGCGAGGCCTGACCGAGAACCTGCACGATTTGATCACTGTGCACGGCACGCTCGATGCCGTGGCGAGTCAGGCGGAGGCCGTCCTCCAGCAGCAGGCGCGTGTGAATACCGAGCTTCAAGAGGGTCTGATGCGTACGCGCATGGTGCGCTTCGCCACCCAGGCCCACAGATTACGACAGATCGTCCGGCAGACCGCGCGCGAACTCAATAAGCGCGCCGAACTTATTCTGGCCGCCGCCGATGTCGAGCTCGACCGCCACCTATTGGAGCGCATGATAGGTCCGTTCGAGCACATGATCCGCAATGCCATCGACCACGGGCTGGAGACGGCCGCCGAACGGGAACGTCTCGGAAAGCACCCGGTGGGCACCATTACCATACAGGCCGCGCAGGAGAGCGGAGAGATCGTGATCCGGGTGTCGGATGACGGCGCCGGGCTCAATGTCGAGCGGATACGCGCCAAGGCCATCGAGCGCAAGCTCGTGCCGGCGGCGGCGCTGGTCAGTGATGAGCAGGTCATGCAGTTCATCCTGCTGCCGGGTTTCTCGACCGCCGCAAGGATCACCCACTTGTCCGGCCGCGGCGTTGGCATGGATGTCGTGCATAGTGAGGTCAAGAAGTTGGGAGGCGCGATCAGCGTCGACACCCAGGCGGGCCGTGGAACGACCTTCGTCATCCGATTGCCGCTTACGCTGTCGATCACCCAGGCGCTGATGGTGGGGTGCGGCGATCAGATGTTCGCAATCCCGCTCGCGGCGATCGTCAATATCGTGGAGGCGCCGGCCGGGGCGGTCATGGAGGCGCTGGCCGGCGACCGCCCGAGTCTGCGCTACGGGGGCCGGGACTACCCGTTCATGGATCTCGGGGCGCGCCTTGGTATCCCCCGCGGAGGCGTCTGGCCGCGCAAGCTGCCGGTCCTGTTGCTGCGACTTGATACGCGGGAGGTGGCGGTCGGGGTGGACAGCCTGTTTGGGACCCGCGAGATCGTGGTCAAGTCCCTCGGCCCGCAATTGGGCGAGATCCGTGGGCTTTTCGGGGCGACCATCATGGGGGATGGGCGCGTACTGCTGATCCTCGACATCCCGGCGCTATGGAACGAAGCCGAGGGCCTGCGTGTCAACGCGATGCCTGCCGAGGCGCCGGCCGTGAAACGACCGTACGTCCTGGTGGTCGATGATTCCCTGACCGTGCGCAAAGTCACGACCCGCTTTCTGCACCTCCCCGCGGGATCGCGAGGGATTGGCGGAGGTGCCGGCCCTGGCGGCGCAGGTCGAGGCGGCCTTCCGGGTGCTGGAGGAGGAGCCCGCCGGTGATCTGGCGCGCGCCCTCCATGGCGCCCTGAACCGTCTGGCGCAGGGCAATCTGGCCCCGGGGGGGGCCTTCGCCGAGGCCCTGGCCGCCGCGGTCGCCGGTCTCGAGGCCCACGTGAATGGACTGGAGCGCGGCCGCCCCTTGCGCGAAGCCGAGCTTGCCGATCTGGCGCGACCCTTGAACGAAATCATGCGCGAAGAGCCCTCTCGCGGGGCCGTACCGGCTCAGGCGGACGCGCATCAGGCGCCGGGGCTGACGGCGCCACGGCTCGCCATAGACCCCGAGATCCTGCCGGTGTTTCTCGAAGACGCGCATCAGGCGGTAGCGCAGCTCGATGAGGCGTTGTCGGCGTGGCGCGCCGAACTGTCCGATGAAAATGCCGTGACCGTCGCGCGCCGCGCGTTTCACACCCTGAAGGGCAGCGGGCGCATGGTGGAGGCCGGCGAGATCGCTGAACTCTCCTACGATGCCGAGACGCTTTTGAACAAGATCCGCGCCCGCGAGCGCGCCGTCACCCCGGCCGCGCTCACCTGGGTGGCGCGCGCCCATGAGGTGGTGCGGGATTGGGTGGTGGCCGTGGAGCAGGGCCGAGGACTCCCGGAGATGGCTGTCATTCGCGATGCCCTGCAGGCCTTGGCGGCGGGGCGCGAGCCATTCCCGGCAACGCCCGTGCCCGACACGGCCGCGGCCGCCATCACCCTGCCGGCCGAGGACGATGGGGTGGTGGTGCTGTCCAGCGAGGATGCGGCCTGCGGTGACGAGGTCTTGGTCTCGGATGACGGAGGGTCTGATGGCGTCGCACACACCGTCTCGTTGCCCCACGCTTCACCGCTTTTTGCCGATCCCTTGCTGCGCGATATCTTCGTGGCCGAGACGCGCGACCACCTGCGCGTGCTGGACGCCGTGCTCGCCGATGGCCCTGATCACCTGGTGTCAGCCGATCTGTTACGCGCCGTGCATACGATGCAGGGAAGCGCGCGTTCCGTGGCGCTGCTGGCCATGGCCGATTCATGCGCCGGCCTGGAGCGTTACCTTCAGGCCCGCGAGATCGATCAAAAACCGCTCGGGACCGAGGCCGCCGATCTCTTGCGGCGTCTGGCGGTCGCGATCGAGGGCGTGCTCGCCGCCCTTGGCGACAACGCCGATCCGGACGCGCCGTTCGCGGCCCTTGGGGAACGTCTGGACGCGCTTACCCGGGAGGGTCTGCCGCCCCCCGGACTCACCTGGTGGCAAAAGAATCTGGCGATACAGGAGGGGGTGCGCGAGGCCGTGCCCGGTGAGTTCGATGGGCAGGGTCTGCCCGAGGGCATGGTCGCGAGCGCGGCCCCCGGGGAACGGTCCGGTGGTGCAGCCGAGACCCTTGAGCCCGTGAATCCGGCGGCCTCGCCCGGAGCGGATGCGC